>NZ_VPCL01000014.1:0-136824 GCF_013418235.1 Acinetobacter sp. YH12156 | reverse complement strand
CCTGCCGCCAGCGTTCAATCTGAGCCATGATCAAACTCTTCAGTTTAAAATCAGTAGTGCCTAAAGGACACCAATCTTGGCTCATCAATTTTCTGACAAATATTTCTCAAATAAACTTCGAGTCATTTCTACCATCAATCAATGAAAATAATTTCGATCGATCAACCAGTAAAAATCCACACAAGTTGTTCTTCATAATCTCTTAATGATCTTCTTGCTCTTCGTCAGAAACAAGCTACCAGGCAACTCACACAATAACCTAACTCAATCAGCTAAGTTCGTTTTGCTGTATCGCCTTGATGCAGCGTATTCTATACACTTTAGAAACAAGCGCAAGGGCTTTTCTCAAAAAGATTCAAAAAAGTGACTTGTACGTTTATTTTTTAATCTAAAATGTTATTTTTAGCCTTTTCTGAGAGATTTTCCAGATTTTTTGCATTAAAAGTATAACCAAATATAAATCTCTGCACTCTACCTATTAAAAAAGCATCAATACCATTTGATCCTTCATACTTTATCTTTTAATTCGTCTGTTCAGCCAACCAAGTCATAAATTTTTGACGTTCAGCTTTGGAGGCCTTTTGCCATAATTGAATGAGTTGTTGATCATTCTGCCCGACGAATTGAGTTTGAGGAGTGGCGACCGTAGCCACACTAGCTGCCTGAGCATATACAGGTGCTGGTTGATTAAGTGATGTTGCTGACTTGCTACTCATCTCGACTGTTTTGGTCAATACATTATTTGCAAACCATGTTCTCGCTGCATCTTTAGCGCCCGCTTGCTGAACAAGCAGCTGATTTTTTGCATCATATAAGCCAATGATGGGCTGATCCTGGTACTTTTTAGCTTCGTCAAAATTCTGAGGTGCATTAATTAACGCTAAACGATAGGTTTCACCATCTTTAAGCTCTGGAGTTTTTACAGTAAGCACTCCCGACTTTAAAATGTCATGTGAATTATCAGAGTGCTGAAAAAACTCATTATAGCGGACGCTGATATTATTCATTCCAGCATCCAGTTTATAAGTTGAATTAGAACGTAATAGACTTGATTTTATTTCCTGATTATTTACCGCAACGATCTTAATTTCTTCAGGTACTGTAATAGTCACCGCTGAAAAAACCGAGGTACTAAACAACAGTGCCGCTACAGTTGCCGCAATACGAAAATCCATATCATCTACTCATTTCAAGTTAATTATTAAAGTTGAGCTGCACTATGCCGCGTCGAAATGACAATTTTATGACAAAAACTTCTCTTATTTCACCTGAACTTTTAGCATTTATTTGACTAGCAATTTTAAATTATCTGCTATTAGCCAGTACAAATAAAAAAAGAAGCACAAAAGCACTTCTTTTTAGCTGAAACCCGATTTATGCAAAGGTTTTAAAACGCTCCGCATCATCCATAAAGGTTTTTTCGCCTGCAGGTGCTTCAATAGAACCAAAGACCAATTGCGCGCGAAGCTTCCAGTGCGATGGGACTTCAAAAGTTTGTGCAACTTCTTCATCAATAATTGGATTGTAATGCTGCAACGAGGCACCGATATTTTTCTCTGCCAAAGCTGTCCAGGTTGCAAACTGCGCAATGGCTGAAGAATGCTCTGACCAGACCGGGAAGTTATCGGCATAGAGTGCAAACTGTTCTTGCATCGATTTCACCACATTCTGGTCTTCATAAAACAATGCGGTGCCATAACCTGCTGCAAAACCATTAATTTTATTATTGGTTGCTTCAAATGCATCTGTCGAAACAAGATCACGCAAGGTTTCACGCACAATATGCCAGAAAGTATCATGTGATTGACCAAATAAAATTACCACACGAGAAGTTTGCGAGTTAAAAGATGATGGGCTGTGTTTAACTGCATCTTTAATGAGATTTTCAATTTCAGCCTGCTCCAAGCTCACATTTTTCCCAATGGTATAAATGCTTCGGCGCTGTTTGATTTGATCTAAAAATGCCATAAATTCACCTCTATGTATTTTGATTATTAAAAACTAATAAAGTCATACTACGTGTTTTGAGCACTTAAAACAGGTGCATTCCCATAACAATGTGTTTTATTTATAGAACAATCAGACTTAGATCTAAATAGAATATTTGTATTAGGTGTTTAGTCCCAGATTTCATTCGCAGCATCCATGCTGCTATACCGTCCTTCATCGGGTTTTAACTCAATACTTTAAAAAAGTGCTGATCTTGCTGTTCTAATTTTTCTTTTGCTGCCTGCTCAATCGAGCCAAAGCAAAGTTGGGCACGTAACAACCAGCTCTTTTCAATGTCAAAATGCTCGGCGACTAAAGTGTCGATCTGCGGATTATAATGCTGTAAAGATGCACCTAAACCCGAATCTGCCAGTGCAGTCCATACGGCAAATTGCGCCATTCCTGATGTCTGTTCAGACCAGATCGGGAAATCTTCTGCATTGAGCGGCATTTTCTTTTGTAGTTGCTGAATCACGGCTTGATCTTCGTAAAATAAAATCGTGCCATATGCCGCGGCACACTGATTTAACTTGATCTCTGCACCTTCGTAAATATGTGTGGGCACATGCTGGCGCTGAACCTGTTTGACAAGTTCCCAAAACTTATAATGAGAATCCGCAAATAACACTACAATCCGCGTACTTTGGGAATTATAGGCTGAAGGACAACTGCGGACTGCTGCCTGAAGCATTTCACTCAGATACGCCTGACTATAATGTACGCGCTTGCCAAGTTCATAAATACTACGGCGCTTTTTCAACTGATCAACAAAAGTCAGTTTCAAATCATCATCAGGTTTGTTTTTTTTCGAAAATTTAAAGTCCTTGGTTATATCACTTGTTAATACCTGACCAATTTTATTTAGCAATGCCATTTCTTCCCCCCACAAAACCCAGCTAAAACAGCTCGAATAATCCCATACAAGTATAATGGCTTTATTACGGTAGATAGATCTGGTTCATATTTTCTAGCTGATTTTTAAAGCATTCAAACCCCTCAAAAACAACAAACTCCGCACTTAGCGGAGTTTGTGTGAATTATCACGCATTATTTATTTTCAGTTTCAAACAATGCAGCAACAAAAGATTTGGCAGAGAAAGGACGCAAGTCATCAATTTTCTCACCCACACCAATAAAGCGAATCGGCACATGAGTACGACTGGCAATATTAAACAGTACGCCACCTTTGGCAGTCCCATCGAGCTTGGTAATGGTCAAACCGGTTAGGCCTACCGCCTCATCAAACATTTCGACCTGGTTAATGGCATTCTGACCTGTTCCGGCATCGACAACCAACATCACTTCATGTGGTGCAGTCGCATCAATTTTCTGCATGACACGTTTTACTTTGGTCAACTCTTGCATCAAATGACCTTTGTTATGCAAACGACCAGCTGTATCAGCAATTAATACATCTACGCCTTTGGCACGCGCACTTTCAAAAGCATCGAAAATCACTGAAGCCGAGTCTGCACCATTGCCTTGAGCCACGACCGCAATATTATTACGCTCACCCCAGATCTGTAGCTGCTCCGTTGCAGCTGCACGGAAAGTATCACCTGCCGCCAGCATGACAGTCTTGCCTTCACCTTGCAGACGTTTGGCCAGTTTGCCAATCGTGGTGGTTTTACCTACACCATTTACACCGACCACTAGAATCACATAAGGCGATTTATTCGGATCAATGTGTAGCGGTTTTACCCGGGGTGCCAATAAAGCCACCAGTTCTTCCTGAAGCGCCTTATACAGTGAATGCGAGTAGATCAAGTCACCACGTTCGGTACGCTCGGTCAGGTTAGCAATGATGGTCTTGGTGGCTTCCACACCAATATCGGCCACCAGCAGCTGCTCTTCGACTTCTTCTAATAATTCATCATCAATTTCTTTACCACCGATCAGGATATTGACCATCCCATCGGCAAGGTTTTTACGGGTTTTGGTTAAACCCTCTTTCATACGGCTAAAGAAGCCACCTTTCGCCGCAGAATCTTCATTTTCAGTTTCTGTTACGACAGGTGCAGAAACTACAGCTGCTTCGCTTGGCGTTTCTACGATAGGCACATTGACCGCAGGTAAGCTCGGTAATGTGACATCATCATCTCCGATATCAGCATCAATCAAAAATTTGTTTTGCCCATTAGATTGCTGTTGCATGCCGAATCCTTGAAAAGCATTGCGTTAAAAACCCAGATTCTACCATAACTTGCCTGCTTTGCAGCTAGCAATGCAAATGCTGGACAAACATACCAAAAAGCTACAGCTCTTGGTTGCTTTCATCTCCGCATTTATTAAAAATAACCCTAAATACAAATGCCTATTTTTGGGAGATCTAGTGTCCGCCACCTTTTTGACTGTCTCCTCTTTTTCCAGAATGATTAAACAAACGCTTTATCCACTTGGTGTCCTATTGCTGGGATTAAGTATTAATCAGGCCCAAGCCCAGACTCGCAGTGAATTATCACGCACCACTTTTGAAACGACTTTAAGCAATGGATTAAAAGTCATTATTCGGGAAGACCATCGTGCGCCCATGGTGATGACCCAGATCTGGTATAAAGTCGGCAGCAGTGATGAATCTGGCAATATTCTGGGGGTATCGCATGCACTTGAACATATGATGTTCAAAGGTACGCATAAAGTTCCAAATGACGAACTTACCCGTCTGAGCCGGATTTATGGCGGTAGCATCAACGCCGCCACCTTTACCAATTACACCAATTATTATCAGCTCTATCCTAAGGCCTATTTCCCTATGGCGCTGGAACTTGAATCTGACCGCATGAGCAATTTATTACTGCGGCAGCAGGACTTTGCGCCAGAAATTAAAGTGGTGATGGAAGAACGGCGCCAGCGTACCGATGACAACCCGCGCGCTCAGGCCTTTGAACGCTTTAAATGGATCAGTTATCCGACCAGCCATTATCGCCAACCGGTGATTGGACATATGAAAACCCTGAACAATATTCAGTTAAATGATGTCAAAAAATGGTATCGGGACTGGTATAGCCCCAATAATGCCATTCTGGTAATTGTCGGAAATGTGGAATCGGAAGCGGCTTTAGCGCAAGTGCAAAAATATTTTGGAGATATTCCTGCGCGTCCAACACCGCCACGTAATGATGTACTGGAGTTTGAGCGCTTAGGCTATCGGCATATGGAAATTAACAGCAATGTTCAGGTGCCCAATCTGTACATGACCTGGAATGTAAAATCCCTCAGTACTGCCAAAAACCCACAAGATGCGTATGCCTTGACCATTATTCGTAGCCTTTTGGACAGCGGTATATCTTCACGCCTGCAAGACCGTCTGGTGCGTGATCGTAAAATTCTGACCTCTGTCAGCGCTTCTTATGATCCTTATAATCGTGGTGACAGCCTGTTTGGCATTTCTGCCTTACCTGCGCCAGGCGTATCTTTGCAAGAGGCACAACAAGCGATTCAGGATGAAGTGGATTTACTCAAAACCACCGCCATGACCCAACAGGAAGTAGATCGTATCAGCACCCGCTTTATCTCCAGTTTGATTTATAGTCAGGATGATATTGCCGGCCAGGCCAAAATGATTGGCAATATGGAAGTCAATGGACTGAGTTATCGGCTGATGGATGAACTACCCAAGCATTTTGAAAGTGTCAGCGTTCAGGATATCCAGCGTGTCGCTAATGCCTATTTCGTCCGAGACAATCTCAGCACACTTTATCTCTCACCTGAACAAAAAGCCCAATAATGGGGATTGCAATGCGTCATCATCTTCGTCCTTTTTTACTTATTTTTATTTTAAGTTTTACTTCTGCTGTCGATGCAGAAAATTATCTGGATCCTCAACCCGATCAAAACGATAATCCGAGTCAGTTACAGTCTATCCCTCTGTTGCAAAGCCTGAAAAATCTCAATCCGCAGCGTGAATTTCAGGCACCGTATATTCACGACCTGAACAATCGCTATCAGGTACGTACGCTATTTGTTGAAACCCAAGATCTTCCAATGGTGGATATCCAGCTGACTTTTAATGCCGGCTCGGCGCGTGATCAGGAAATTACTAAAGGACTCTATGGCCTGTCCAGTATGGCAGCCAAGTTGATGCGTGAAGGCACAGACAGATATAGTGCGAATCAGGTCGCAGCAATTTTTGACCAGACTGGAGCACAATTTAGCGTACAGGCCTATCGGGACATGTTTGTGGTTCGGCTGCGTACGCTTTCAGATCCAAATAAATTGGAACCGGCACTCGGAATGATGATGGAAGTTCTAAAGAATGCGTCATTTAAACCCGCCAGTATTAATCTGGCTTTAAGCAATACCCAAGTGGGACAAAAGCAATTACAGGAAAATCCAAGCCGGCTGATGGATATTCGTTTTTATCGTACTCTATATGGTCAGCATCCTTATGCAGAGCCAATTAGTGGCACCCAAGGCAGTACCAAGAAAATTAATGCCGAATTATTAAAACAATTCCGTGATCAGTTTCTGGTGGCGCAAAATATGAATATTGCTATTACCGGTAAACTCAGCCCCAAACAGGCGCTGGAACTGTCAGAACGGATTGCCGGCAATTTAACTCAAGGTCAAAAAGCAGCTGCATTACCACAGCCTGAAATTAAATCTGGTTTTGAAGTGGTGCATTTACCCTATAACTCGTCTCAGGCGCATATCACTTTTGGACATATAGGGCCATCACGCTTTACTGAAGACCGACTGGCCCTAGAAGTCGCCAACCGCATGTTTGGCGGGAGTGGATTTAATGCGGTACTGATGCAGGAACTGCGGGTCAAACGTGGTTTTAGCTACGGCGCTTATAGCTCATTCAGCTTTAGTCAGGCACCCGGAGTATTCAGCTTTAAATATTCTACACGGCAGGATCAGCTACTAGAGAGTATTCAGATTGCACATCAGGCATTTATCAATTTTGTCAGCCAACCGATTGACACTCAACGTCTGGAAGAAACCAAAGCAGGCATGCTGCGCGCCTTCCCTAACAATTACAGCAGCAATGCCACCATTAATGCCCAGTTAGGCAATATGGGCTTTTATAGTGAGCAAAATGATTATTTATCCAGTTATCCGGAACGTCTAGCCAGAATTAGCGCAAAGGATGTGCAAAATGCAATACGCAAACATTTACATCCAGACCGCCTAACGCTGGTCGTGGTCAATAAAGAACTGGATAAAGATGCCTTGAAAATGCGTTTGGAGCAGAATTTAATGGATGCCAATTTCAATTTGCCAGCAAACCCTGTGCCTAAGGCATCTCCACCGAGAGCGGTGGCAGCTGACGCGCCCGCAGAGACTCCTGCTGATAGGCCTGCATCAATTTAAGATACTGCCCACGCCGGATATGCTGCTGCTCTAATAGAGCCAGTGCCAGATCCTGAGTTTGGGGCAAATTTTGCTGTTCAGAAAGTTGCCGAATCTGGGTGATTTGAGAGATGCTAAGCGGACGATAGAGAGCCAATGCGGCTAAAAATAAAATTACCACAACCATAAAAATGACAACAATATTATAAATCTGTTCCAGCTTGATTCTGCTGAACCATTGAATTAACTTTTCTGTATCTATAGACATACACTACCTCAAGTTAAAGGTAGTGTATGGTTAGGCTTATATAAGTTCAAGTCAGTAGCGCCATATTTAGCAGGGCTAAAATCCACGACTCTGCGGATTAGCTCATCATTCTGCTCAGAATAGTGGAATAGAGCACCAATGCTACAATCACCAATACCAGTGCAACAGCAAATTTACTTAACCCCGCTTCTGCTTCAGGGGGATGCAGGCGATCTTCATCTGCAATTCGAACCAACTCGCCATTATAGAGTTTATAGAACTGCTCACGCTGATTGACGTCCAGAGCACGGGTAAAGTCATACACCTCTTTACGTTGTGCCAGTCCATAATTACCTAGATGCGTATATTTACTAAATATAGCGTCATCCAGTTTCTTGCGATGCAAATGTGCAAGTTCAAGGATTTGCCCAGCAGTTGGTGGCATATCAAAATTTACACCATCTAAAGTTCTTGTCATCATGGCTTTCTCCTTATTGTTTGATCTCTATTTACAATTTATCTTAATAATATTTATAAGTGTGTATAGTTTAGTCATGTAAACTATAACTAAAGTAAACGAATAAAATCGAATGGTTGACTTTTCCATTATTTTGTAATATTAGTTTAACAATACTAAGTTATATTTGTATTTAGACTGATTAGTCTGTCCTGTAATCATAATTAAAATTAAGGAGTTTTTATATGATACAACAACTCTCTCAACACGATCTGGAACATCTGTATGCAGATGCCGTGAATACCATCCAATCCCAAATGAACTTTGTGGATGCGGTAAAACAGCTTGAAGATGCAGCTCGTGCAGGTCATGGTAAAGCAGCGCTTTTTTTAGCAGAACTTTATTATCAAGGTTTCCGTGTAGAACGGGACTCACTCAAAGCGCAGTACTGGCAGAACATGGCCACCCTGCAAGCATAATGAAACGTCACCTAGGTGGCGTTTTTTTCAGCCCTTTTTTTCGATAAATAGCAATAAATACATATTTTCTTACCAATCCTTGCAAAGCTGAAACAGTAATTACTTATAAAGTTCCTAGAATAAGGTCTGACATCCAATAGCACTTTATTCTAATGAAACCACGAAAAATTATTCAAATTGATCCGATCTGTAAAGAATCCCTTTTCAAGATCACCATGCTGAAATCTTTAAGGAATTGTGGCGAGCTATGGGGCGCATATCATCAAGGCTGGGCAATGATGCGTGATCAGGAAGACTGTATTTTCCCGTTTTGGCTAAATCCTCTCGATGCCAAAAATTATGCCCAGCAACATTGGCCTGATTATGCTCCGCGTAAAATCAATTCTGAAGATTTTGAAAATGCATTATTGCCGACCTTGTCGCGCCTGAATGTCACCCCAGCCCTGTGCAATACCAATGGCACCGGACTTAAACTGAGCACTGCACAGATGCGTCACCTATTTTTTTCACAACAAAGACTGCACATTGCGTAAATAACATGCTATTTATAAAGACTAAAACCTAAACACTTAGAGATGTTCAGGTTGAAGGCATACTCTAGGATTAATAATAAATTGACCAGTAAGGATGATGAAGCATGACCAATGTGGCACAGGTGCTGAATGAAAAAATGCATCAAGCTATTTATACCATCCGTCCAGATTCTACTGTTTTAGAGGCCATCACCTTGATGGCTGATAAAGGAATCGGGGCACTTGTGGTAACGCATGAAGATAACGTGGTAGGGATTTTGTCGGAGCGGGATTACACTCGTAAAATCGCCCTGATGCAAAGAACCTCTTTCGATACCACAGTCAATGAAATCATGACCTCTAAAGTGATTACCGTAAATACCTCGACGACTGTAGAAGACTGTTTAGCCTTAATGACTGAGCGCCATCTACGGCATCTGCCAGTGGTAGAAGATGAAAAACTGCTTGGTCTGATTTCAATCGGAGATTTGGTCAAAGCAGCAATGGATGACCAACGCAAACTGATTGATCAATTACAGCAATATATTTCAGGTTAAAAGCATCTCTGGCTTTCTCTCCAATATTTGAAGCGCATTTAAATAACTGAAGATCAAGCTTCGATTGAATGTATAAAAAATCCCGGTATATAACCGGGATTTTTTATACTCGTGTTTTGGATAAAATCAGTTTAGACCTAATTTTTCTGCCACATAATCCGAGTCTTTATCACCACGACCAGAAAGATTGACCACGATCTTGACTTCTTTTGGCAATTTGCCTGCTTCACGAATTGCCCAGGCCACTGCATGTGAACTTTCTAAAGCCGGCACAATACCTTCTACACGCGACAAGGTCATGAAAGCATCCAGACATTCCTGATCGGTCGCTGTGGTGTATTCAACCCGACCTAAGTCTTTAAGCAAACTATGCTGCGGACCCACCCCTGGATAATCCAGACCTGATGCGATCGAATGAACCGGTAAAGGTTCACCCTGCTCATCTTCCAGCACATAGCAGGCCATACCATGCAATTGACTTGGTTTACCCAGTGTTAAGGTCGCCGAATGCATATCGGTGTCCAGGCCATGACCTCCCGGCTCTACGCCCACCAGCTTTACTTCCGGTTCATTTAAAAACGCGGTAAATGCACCCACTGCATTGGAACCACCGCCAACACAGGCCACCACATAGTCCGGGTTTGCACCAAAACGGTCATTACTTTGCACTTTGATTTCATCACCGATAATGGACTGGAAATCACGTACCATCATTGGAAATGGATGCGGCCCCACCACCGAACCAATGGCATAGATATAATTTTTCGGGTCTTTCAAGTATTCTTCAAATGCACTATCAACTGCATCTTTCAGGGTTGCTGTACCACGCGTCACAGAGATCAGGCGCGCACCCAGAATCTTCATTTTTACGACGTTTGGATGCTCTTTTTCAATATCCACCTGACCCATGTGAATTTCACATGGAATCCCAACCAAGGCACAGGCAGTTGCCAATGCGACGCCGTGCTGACCCGCACCAGTTTCTGCAATGACTTTGGTCTTGCCCATGTATTTGGCCAGCAAAGCCTCACCCAGACAATGATTGATCTTGTGTGCACCTGTATGATTTAAATCTTCACGTTTCAGATAAATCTGTGCACCGCCTAACTGATCTGACAGACGCTTGGCATGAAATAAAGGACTTGGACGACCCACATAGTTGGCAAACAGGTCTTTAAGCTCGTTCTGGAATTCTGGAGTATGGCGGATTTCCTGATAAGCGACATTGATATCGTCCATCGCCTGTTTTAGATCGGGCGGAATAAACTGACCGCCATATTGACCAAAAAAGCCGTCCTCATTGGGTAAAGCAATACCATTAATTTGATGAGCCATAATAATTCCTGAACTTTGGAATGTACAACAAATGACTTTATCCTAAAATAATGTGGTTAACCCACTCATAATTATAGATAAAGCCACTAACAGAAAAATAAAATTAACGCGCGAGATATTTGGTCATATCTTCAATGCCTTTCAAAGTCATTGGAAACATATGATCTTCAAAGATTTGCTTAATTAAACCAATGCTATGCGTGTAATGCCAATAGTTTTCTTCTTCGGGATTGAGCCATGCGGTTTTATCAAAATGCTGTCGCAGACGCTGTAGCCAGACCTGTCCTGCTTCATCATTCATATATTCAACCGAGCCGCCGACCGAGGTGATTTCATAAGGCGCCATACTGGCATCACCGACCACAATTACCCGATAATCGCGACCATAGGTATTGAGTAAATCCCAGGTATTCATGCGTGAACTGGAACGACGGATATTGTCTTTCCAGACATAGTCATACAGGCAGTTATGGAAATAAAAATAATCCAGGGTTTTAAATTCGGTTTTGGCTGCGCTAAACAGTTTTTCACACTGGGCAATATGTGAGTCCATGGAACCGCCGACATCAAACAGCATCAGCACCTTAATGCGGTTACGGCGCTCAGGCACCAGCTGTACGTCTAAAATACCCTGCTTGGCGGTTTCACGAATCGTGCCATCGATATCCAGCTCTTCGGCTGCACCCTGACGCGCGAATTTACGCAAACGGCGCAGTGCCATTTGCATCTGACGACTTCCCAGAATCTGCTCATCATCGAGGTTGCGATATTGACGCTGCTCCCAGACTTTTACCGCAGAGCGTTTCCGTCCCGGCCCACCAATACGCACCCCTTCCGGATGATCGCCATAAGCACCGAAAGGCGAAGTGCCGCCGGTACCAATCATCTTGTTGCCACCCTGATGTTTTTTATGCTGTTCGCGCAAGCGCTCTTCCAGCATTTTCATCAGTTCTTCTAATGATCCGGCTTTTTTCAGCTCTTCGCGCTGTTCAGGAGTCAAATGCTTTTCAAGCAGTTCAAGATCGAACCAGTCTTTGGGCAGCTTATGCACCTGATTCAGCAGTTCATCAATATCAAAGGTCGCGATACCATCAAAATAGTCTTTCATGGCGCGATCGAATTTGTCGAAATAGCGCTCATCCTTAACCATTACAGTTTTGGCCAGCTGATAGAACTCATCCTGATCGGCAAAGACCAGTCCAGCCGCAACCGCCTGATTCAAATCGATCAGCTCACGGGTTGAGACCGGTACGCCGTATTTGCGTAAGGTATAAAACAGTCGCACAAACATGCGTGTTTCTCCCTTAACGACGTGACATAAAGGCTAGACGTTCAAGCAACTGTACATCTTGCTCATTTTTGATCAAGGCGCCGTACAAGGGTGGAATCGCTTTGGATTTATCAGTATTGCGCAAAATATCTTCCGGCATGTCGTCAGCCATGAGCAGGCTGAGCCAGTCAATCAGCTCAGATGTTGATGGTGGTTTTTTCAAACCCGGAATCTGGCGCAATTTAAAGAAAACCTGCAAGGCTTCATTGACCAATGTGGCAGAGATATTCTCGAAATGCACATCGATGATTTCGCGCATGGTCGCTTCATCCGGAAATTCGATATAGTGGAAGAAACAACGGCGCAGGAATGCATCGGGCAATTCTTTTTCATTATTTGAGGTAATGATGACGATTGGACGCTGGGTTGCGGTAATGGTTTCCCCGGTCTCGTACACATAGAACGACATTTTATCGAGTTCATGTAGCAAGTCATTCGGAAACTCGATGTCTGCCTTATCAATTTCATCAATCAGCAAGACACAACGTTCTTCGCTGGTAAATGCTTCCCACAGTTTACCCGGCTTGATGTAGTTCTTGATGTCATAGACACGGTCATCACCAAGCTGACTATCACGCAGGCGCGACACCGCATCGTATTCATACAGGCCTTGCTGTGCTTTGGTGGTGGACTTGATATGCCAGGTGATCAGTCTTAGGCCCAGACTTTCTGCTACCTGCTCAGCCAATAAAGTTTTCCCTGTACCAGGTTCACCTTTGACCAATAACGGTTTTTGTAAACTACGGGCAGCTTTAACCGCCAACTTTAAACTGTCAGTCGCAATGTACTGAGCTGTACCTGAAAATTGTTGATGATCAGCAGACATGATTTAACCTTATTTTTTTACTTACAACGGTGAACTTTTCTTGTGAACACGAAGATTGCCCTTGTTCGACACATAGGTCGACCAGCAATAGCCAATCACAGATCCAATCCCAATGACAAATAAAATAAGTGACGCATTAATCCAAATCAGAGCTTGCTCTTTGGTCAACACACCAAACAGCAAGCCAAAGATTGCAGGTGCGATAGAGGCATTCGGCCCCTCGGATACCGTCGGTGTCAATAGAATGGCAAAGCCTAAAATCCACAAAAAACCACCTAGCGGCTTAGGCAGTCGCTTGGTTACGCCATACCAGCACCATAAAGCAATCAGGCTGCCCAGCAGATAAACTGCAACAGCAATGCTCTGTTCAGGAATTGAGTCTAAGACAGCAACATAACCATTCATTTCACAACTCCTGAATTAACATTAAGCGCCACGCAATCCTTCTGGAGCGACTGCATTCGGATCAATCAAGCCTTCTGGCGGCATTTGCAAAAAGAAACCACGTGTAGCAATAGAATCCATCACATGCAATACATTGGCACGTGCCAGTTTACGCGATTCGCTCAGTTCAAGATGCATGACAAAAGTCGCACGTCCAAATGCGGCTTGTACGGGCTCAGACAATACGCTGAGTGGCTCGAATATTTCAGCTTCGCTTTCATCCGCAGGACGCGCCACATACAGATACATTTCACTTTTTTTGCTGGATTTGTAGATAGACACTTGCATGTTTCAAACGACTTTTCTGGAAAAACATCCGCAAGGATACATCAAAAAAAAGACAGAAACATTAGCCACGTCTCACGCATCAGTCGTGATTTTGTATAATTGCTCTATCTTTAACCAATCCTGCAAGCGATCACTCACTGACTTTCATCTGGGTCGATAAATAAGATTCATCCTGATGCAGCACCTGAATCAGTGGCTGGGTTAACAGTTCATAGCGCCAGCCCAGCAGATAATCCGGCAGATCCTGCTCATCCTTATGAAAGACCACATGCTGATACAAGGCATTCAGCCATTTTTTACGCATCAGCACTTCTTTTGGAATTGAGGTTTCATCGACTACATTTTGAATGATGTTATCGATCTTTTCGCCGATATCTTTGGAGGAATGACGGATTGGACGCGCCAGACGTAACGGCCAGCTTTCCGGTTCCGGCAAGAATTTCAATAAATCTAAAATAGTTTTACCATGTTCACGAACCACATTTGAACGGATATCTTTGACTTGACTCAACTGGAAGTTATTGCGCGGGAACTTCTCGACCAGATCAATCATACTGACATTCTTTAAGATAAAACTACGTGGCTGATTCAGTGCTTTGGCAATCTGATCGCGCCAGACCATCAATTGCTGTAATTGCATCAGCTGACGGCGTGAATGGCGATAATTCCCCACATCCTGATATAACAAGGCCGTTGGTGTATCTTCACCAATTTCCTGAGTCAAGAAACGACAGTCTTGCAAGGCAAAATCCAGTAGGTATTTCGTATCCAGCTCTTGTTTGATTTTGTCAGACAGCTTGACCAGATAATGCACATCATTGGCCGCATAAAGTAATTGTTCTGAACTTAAAGGACGTGCCAGCCAGTTAGAACGGGTCTGGTCTTTTTCGATATCGACTTCCAGCATCTGTTTGAGCGCATTCTGATAGCTGACTTGCAGACCATGCCCCAGAAAAGACATGCCGACCTGGGTATCAAACACATTGGTCAGTGATTTCTTTTGGGTATAGTGATAAAGCAGATCAATATCTTCGCTACAAGCATGAAAAATATTCTGCTGGGCGTTAAAAACTTTATTGAAGAACTCAGTCAGATCCAGGGTGGTTCCATCCAGCAAATAGACCTTGTTGTCTACATTGATCTGAAACACACCCAGTTTCGGCCACAAAGTATCGACCTTGATAAATTCGGTATCCAACCCGTAAACAGAACTCTGATCCATCAGGTTCAGCACAGGGTATAAATCGTTTTGATGTTGAATAAATTGAAACATAAAGACTGAGTCTAAAATTAGATTCTCGATAGATCCATATTAACTGATCTATAGAATTTTTGTATAAAAAATAACGCTGATTCTGCTCTATCTAGCAAAAATACCCCTTATTTATTAGGCTCTAGATTTTAAATAATATCTTTTTTATATTAAAACTAACAAGATTTTTAAGTCTATCTTACTTCATGCGCATCCGGTTATGTACGGCCTGACTCAAGGTATGACTATCGACATATTCCAGTTCACCGCCCTGTGGTACACCTTGGGCAATTCGAGTCATCTGGATCGGCAGATGCTTGCTGGCTTCCACCAGATAATGTGCCGTGGCCTGACCTTCTACCGTCGCATTAGTAGCGAGAATGACTTCCTTCACCTGACCATTGGCCAAACGGTGCAACAAATACGGAATGCCAATTTCTTCAGGACCAATCCCATCGAGCGGTGACAAATGCCCGCCCAGTACATGGTATTTCCCTCTAAAGCTGCCACTTTGCTCAATCGCCATAACATCTGCAGGTGATTCCACCACACAGAGCAATTCATCATCACGATCTAGCGACGTACAGATATTGCACACTTCATCTTCAGTCAATGAATGACAGACTGAGCATTCATGAATGTAGTTGGTCGCCTCAGTCAACGCATGCGCCAGACCAATTGCACCTTCACGATTTTTCATGATCATATGCAATGCCATACGTTGAGCCGATTTCGGCCCAACGCTTGGCAAAATGCGTAATGCTTGAACCAGTTGATCAAAACGATCACTAAACATTGCGCATTCTTCCTTAGAACATACCTGCCAGACCCGGTGGTAAACCCATACCCGAGTTTGCTGCTTTCATTCTTTCATCAGAGACCAATTCTGCCTGACGTGCTGCATCATTCATTGCAGCTGCAATCAGGTCTTCAATCATGTCTGGATCATCCTGAAGTAATTCAGGGTTGATTTCGATACGCTTCACCACATTGCGGCAAGTCATGGTGACTTTGACCAAACCACCGCCCGCTTCGGCATGCACTTCAGTTTGTGCCAGCTCTTCTTTGGCTTTTTTTACATTGTTTTCAACTTCTTTTTGCATGCGCTGAGCTTGCTGCATCAACATATTAATGTTCATAAATATCTCCGAACATAAATTTATAAAATTAGATAAGATCTAAACCACGAGTAATATCACGAATAATATCACCAATCTCTTCTAAACCAACAGAAACACGAATTAAACCTTCGCGAATACCTGCTGCTTCTTTGGCTTCAGGCGATAATTTACCGTGTGTAGTGGTTGCCGGATGGGTAATGGTTGATTTCGCATCCCCCAGGTTACCGGTGATCGAGATAAACCGGGTATTGTCAATCACCGTCCAAGCGGCTTCACGACCGCCTTTCACCTCAAAAGACACAATGCCACCAAAACCCGTCTGCTGTTTCACTGCCAGCGCATGACCGATATGCGCAGGCAGACCGGCATAATAAACCTTCTCTACCTTTGGATGCTGATCCAGAAATTCAGCCAGTTGCTGCGCACTTGCTGAATGCTCACGCATACGTAAACGTAACGTTTCCAAGCCTTTCAGGAATACCCATGCATTAAACGGACTCATTGAAGGACCTGTGGTACGCACATAACCAAAGATTTCTTCCAGCAGTTTATGGTTTCCAACCACAGCTCCACCTAAGGCACGGCCCTGACCATCCAGATATTTAGTCGCAGAATACACCACCAGGTCTGCACCAAATTTGAGGGGTTGTTGTAACACTGGTGTACAGAAGCTATTGTCGATTGCCAGTAAAGCATCATTGGCATGGGCAATATCAGCCAATGCCTGAATGTCAGCCACTTCTGCAAGCGGGTTTGATGGAGATTCAACAAACAGTAATTTGGTTTCAGGCTGGATGGCATTTTTCCATGCATCAAGATCGGTCAAATCTACAAAATCGACACTAACCCCAAATTTTGCGACATATTTTTCAAATAGCGAAACAGTCGAACCAAAGACTGCACGTGAGCAGATGACGTGATCACCTGCTTTCAAAAAAGCCATGGTCACTGCCATAATGGCAGCCATACCTGAACTGGTAGCAACGGCGCGCTCTGCACCTTCGAGTGCCGCCAGACGTTTTTCAAACATGGCAACGGTTGGGTTGGTAAAGCGAGAATAGATATTGCCCGGTTCCTGACCTGAAAATTTCGCAGCAGCTTCGGCGGCATTTTCATAAACAAATGACGATGTTAGAAAAATGGGTTCAGCATGCTCACCCTCAAAGCTACGGGTATGACCTATACGGATGGCTAAAGTTTCTAATTGATATGAAATATCGTCTTGCTGGCTCATCGCTCTACCTCAGCCCTAAGGCTGCCTTTTGTAAAAAATTGCCAACATTTTGAGCGCCTATGCTATTTCAGGTCAAGGCATAATAAGCAATTATTGCTTAGACTTCGATCAATCCTTCCCCGGATACGGATATTTTATTTACATGATTCAGTTAAAACAAAACTTTCAGCGCCAGCAAAAAAAATTGAAACATTTCAGTGCCCGGATGTTTAATGCCTCCTCTCTGATTCTGTCGCAAAAAACGCCTTTTGAATATATTGCCAGCACCGAGTTTTGCAAGATTCGCTATTACGCCTCACCCGAGAAGAAATATAGGGAGCCGCTGGTATTTGTCGCCCCTCTCGCCATCAATATGGATATCTATGATCTGTATCCCTATCGTTCGCTGGTCAAACATTTTCAGCATAGCGGTTTTGATGTCTATCTGGTGGAATGGAAACGTTTTAACTTTAAGCATCGTCATTTAAACTTTTTGTCTTTTATTGATGCAGCCATTCCTCAATCTATTGAAACCATCTGCAAGCATTCGGACAGTCAGTTCATTTCCCTACACGGCTGGAGTATGGCTGGGGTATTTGTCACGCTTTATACCGCCTTGCATTCGCCTGAACATGTCAAAAATTTGATGGTCGTTGGCAGCCCCATCGACAGTTATGCATCAGGACGGGTCGGCAAACTGTTTTCGACCACCAATAAACTGATTTCTAAAAATAAAAATCTGCAATAGGCCATTCATCAGGGTCATATTCCAAAGCAATATATTCATACACCCGGCATTGTAAATGCCTTGGGCTTTAAGTTACTGGATCCGATCGGCTGGCTGAAAAGCCAGAAGCAGTTTTTGCTGAATCTGGATCATGTCGAAAATGTCTATGAACATGCCACCATGGGAAATTTTCTGAATAAGATGATTGATTATCCGGGCGGGATTAATCAGGACATGGTCTTACATCTGTGGCTGCAAAATCCTTTAAAACAAGGTTCAGTCACCTTAAATGGTCGTACTGTTGACCTTAAGAATATCAGCTGCTCGCTGTTGGTCGGTGCCGGCCAAACCGATCAGATTGTCACAGAACAGTCAGCTAAGCCTTTGATAGAATTGACAAGTAGCCAGGATAAGACGTTTACTCTGATTCCGGGTGGTCATCTGGGCCTGATGTCCAACCAGAAAACAGCCAATACGTTCTGGCCCAAAATGACGACCTGGCTGGCGCAGCGCTCTACACGTCTTGATGCTTAGCGCATCTGCGTCAGCATCGCCAAAAAACATTAAAATTTATTTACATATTCAGAGGATACAGCATGATTCAGTCAGTAGCATTTATCGGTTTAGGTGCCATGGGTTATCGTATGGCGGCACATTTACCCAAGCAGTTTGATACCGTCTATGTCTGGAACCGCAATTTTGACAAAGCAGAGCAACATGCTGCTGAATATGGCACTCAAGCCGTTACGCTAGAACAGGCCGTTCAGGCAGATATTATCTTTTCATGTTTGCCGACCAGTGCCGATGTAGCACAACTTCTGGAAAATTTGTCGCTTAAATCCGGCTCAGTCTGGGTCGACTGTACCAGTGGTGTACCGGATTCCGCGCAAACACTGGCAGCACAACTGGCTGAACGTGGTGCTATCTTTCTGGATGCACCGGTCAGCGGTCAAACCATTGGTGCTGAAAATGGCACCTTGACAGTGATGGTAGGCGGCGATGTCCAAGGTTTTGAAAAAGCCCTTCCTGCGATGCAGGCTTTTGGTAAGCTAATCAAGCATGTCGGTGAATCTGGCGCAGGTTTTGCTGTGAAGGCGGTAAATAATATGTTAATGGCTGTAAACCTGTGTGCCGTCGCAGAAGGCTTTACTACACTGAAAGCGCATGGGGTAAACTTGCATGAAGCGCTGGATTGTATTAATGCTTCAAGTGGTAAAAGTATGGTGACTGAAACCGTATTGCCACAGCGTATTTTAAACCGCAGTTTTCCTGTAACCTTTGCCCTGCCACTCTTGGCCAAAGATACAGGTATCGCAATCGACCTTGCGCGTGAAGCCAAACTTTCTGCGCCTGTGCTCTCGTTGACCCAGAATCTGATTCAGGCGGCTAGCGATCTGTCGGATAAAAACAGTGATTTTTCCAGTGCTGTGAAAATGTATGAATCATGGAGTAATATTACCATCGAGTAATATATCGCCATTGAATAATGATAACGAAACCTCATATTGTGACTACTAGGCAGGCACATATAGTGGATAACCCAGAGGAAACTCGCATGAAGAAATTTTCTGTTGCAGCATTGATTGGCTTTGCAACTTTGTTCGGGGCTTCAACATCGGTTCTTGCATCTGAACAAGAGTGCAAAAAATTAAAAAATGATCATGACGTGATTTATGCGTCTAAAGGTTTCTGTTTTAAAGATCCAGAAGCAAAAGCCAAGTTTGGTAATGACAATTGCTATACAACCAAACCAAAATTCTCGGAAAAAGAGCAACAGCGTCTTGACGCGATCAAAGATCGTCAGAAAGAATTGAACTGTAAATAATTCAATTCAATAACGCTCAAGGAATGTACTTATGACTTATGATGATCAGAATATTTTTGCACGAATTCTACGCGGTGAACTTCCTGCGATTAAAGTGTATGAAGATGACCAGGTTCTTGCATTTATGGACATCATGCCGCAAGCAGATGGTCATACTCTGGTCGTTCCGAAAGCACCAGCCATCACTTTACTGGATCTAGATCCTGAAGCTGCGGCCTATACGATTCAAATTGTACAGAAGGTTGCGAAAGCAATTGAAAAAGGTTTGGGCGTTGACGGCATTGTCCTGATGCAATTATCAGGTGCTGCTGCTGGCCAGACTGTACCGCATATTCATTTTCATCTAGTGCCGACTTCTCTGCACAACTTGGGTAAACATGCTGCCCAGATGGGTGATCAGGAAAAAATTAAAGCGCTGGCTGAAAAAATCAAAGCTGCACTTTAAGTTTAACTGAATAAAAAAAATGGAGCTTCGGCTCCATTTTTTTATTCTACTTAAAGCATAAAACTTTAGAAATAAATGCGAATCATTAAGATAATAGCAACCAAATTATCTTTAAATACAAAAAATTGAATGTGTAATATTACAAAACTTACAAAATACAACATTTAACAGATTTGAAATATTTCCTTAATCTTACTGTCTTATTTGTAATCGATACTTGGCACCAATAGAGCGGTACATGTTTCAACACATGACTGAAACTTGTTTTAAGACGATGAATAAAAAGTCTTTATTGGAGCAACACATGAAAAAAACGTTATCTGCATTAGCAATTGGGGCAACAATTTTAACACCAATGATGGCAGCTGCTGCTGATGTTAAAGTGTATGGTCGTGCACACGTTTCTTTAGATTATCTGGATGATGGTGCAGATTATAACGAAGTTGGTCTTTCTTCAAACTCTTCACGCCTAGGCTTTAAAGCTGAACAACAATTAGAAAATGGCATGACTGTTTTTGGTCAAATTGAACAAGAAATTAACTTTGCTAGTGGATCTGCTAATAATAGTGGTGTTGACTTCGCAACTCGCGATACCTTTGTCGGTTTAAAAGGTGACTTTGGTCAAGCACGTGTAGGTCGCTTTGACAGCCCGTTTAAAGTCGCGCGTGGTCCAGTGAATTTCTTTGGTGACCAAGTTGGCGACCTTCGTAACGTCACACGTGTGAGTGAACAGCGCTTTGATGAACGTAATGCCAACACCATTGAATATAAATCTCCAAAATTTGGCGGTGGTTTCAATGTATTAGGTGCAATGTCACTTCATGAAGCAAATAGCCCAGATGCATCTAAAGATGGCGCAAAAGACAAAGATAAAGCATATGATCTTGCTTTAACTTATAAAGAAGGTGCTATTGATTTTGCTACAGCTTACGAACACTATGAAGAAGAAGCTTCAAAAAATGAACGTGATGGCTTCCGTATCGCAGCAGCCTACAAAATTACACCAGAATTTAATTTAGGTGCTTTATACCAATACACTACATTTAATGAACAAGGTACTGCAGCAGACTTGGCGGCAGCCGAAGGTAGCGATTTAGATAAATTGATTTCAAAACAAGATACACATGTTTTTGGTGTAGCAGCTGATTATAAATTTGCACCAAAAACCTATCTACGTGGTCAAGTGTTCCATCGTGATGTAGATGCAGATGATGCGAATGCAACATTATTGGCACTGGGTGTAGAACATCGTTTAGACAAAACAGTACGTGTATACGCAAACCTGGCAACCGTACTAAATGATGAAAACTCAAATGTAACACCATGGGGTCAGGCGCGATCAAATAATGTAGCTGGTGAACGTGGTGAAGATGCAACTGGTCTTTCTCTAGGCTTCCGTTACGACTTCTAAGCTTTACCCTCCTCCAAAAGCTTAAAAAGAACATGCTTCATGCATGTTCTTTTTTTTTGCGTGTTTTTATTGAAAAAATAGTAAAAAGATTGCGATACAAAGCTACAACCCCCTTCTAACAACAGGCTTACACAGTTTGACTGATTTATCCTTATATTTTAAAACCAAGCATTTCTATCAGATTAAAAAATATAAAACCACACAAATCAGAATAAAAATAATTTACATTTAAATAGATAAATATAACTGTTTTAGTCGGATTTAAAATCTGAAAATTTACAAAAAATAATAAAAAATATTTAGAATATTTTTTGTTTAATTTAATTATATTTCATTTATTTTCAATATCTTATAAATATATTCTTATTTAAACTGTATCGTCTATTTATTTTTTAGTTACAATAGATTAATAATATACAACAAGTCACAGACAGGCTTAGTCGAATGAGCTTAGTTCCCAAAAATCTAAACCAGAGAGTAGTTAGAGAAATAACCGCTATTTTAATTATCAAAGTTATTTTACTGATGATCATTAAAAACATCTGGTTTGATGCACCTACGATTCCTAAAAATTTTGACAACCAAGTCGCCGAGCGTATCGCCGGCAATCCTTCCCAAATCCAGGAGACACGTTGATGATTTCTGAAAGCGTGGTCGATCTCTCGCGGTTCCAGTTCGCCATGACCGCGATGTATCACTTTATTTTTGTTCCACTGACTTTAGGCCTGGCTTTTCTGCTTGCCATTATGGAAACCACCTATGTGATTTCCGGCAAAGAAATCTATAAAGACATGACCAAGTTCTGGGGAAAACTGTTTGGTATTAACTTTGCCTTAGGGGTAACCACAGGCCTGACCATGGAGTTCCAGTTCGGAACCAACTGGGCTTATTACTCGCATTATGTCGGTGATATTTTTGGTGCACCGCTGGCGATTGAAGGTTTGATGGCCTTCTTCCTTGAATCGACCTTTATTGGCTTGTTCTTCTTTGGCTGGGATCGCCTGTCCAAAGTGCAACATCTGGCAGTTACCTGGCTGGTAGCTTTAGGTTCGAACATGTCTGCGCTGTGGATTCTGATCGCCAATGGCTGGATGCAAAACCCGGTTGGTTCTGTATTCAACTACGAAACCATGCGTATGGAAATGGTGGACTTTGCCGCACTGATCTTTAACCCGGTTGCTCAGGTAAAATTCGTACATACAGTGTCTGCAGGTTATGTCACAGGTGCTATTTTTGTACTGGCCATTTCAAGTTATTACATGCTGAAAAAACGTGACTTGCCGTTTGCACGCCGTTCTTTTGCCATTGCAGCCATCTTCGGGCTTGCGTCTACACTTTCAGTGATTTTACTGGGTGATGAATCAGGTTATGAGCTGGGCGATGTCCAAAAAACCAAACTTGCGGCGATTGAAGCAGAATGGGATACGCATCCTGCACCAGCAGCATTCACCTTATTTGGGATTCCAAATGCAGAAACCCAAACCACTGACTATGCGATCAAGATTCCTTATGCGATGGGTCTGATTGCAACCCGCTCCACCACTGAACAAGTGACCGGAATTAAAGATCTGATTACTCAGCACGAACAGCGGATCCGTAACGGTATGGTGGCGTATGAACAGTTAGAGCTGCTCCGTGCAGGAGATAAATCACCTGAGCTTAAAGCGGCTTTTGATGAATCACAAAAAGACCTCGGTTATGGCTTGCTGCTGAAGAAATATACGCCAAATGTGGTGGATGCGACTGAAGCACAAATTAAAGCTGCGGCGGCAGACACTATTCCACACGTACCAAGTCTGTTCTGGGCCTTCCGTGCCATGGTCGGTTCTGGCTTCTTGATGCTGCTTCTCTTTGTTCTGGCTACCTTTGCGGTTGCGAAACGCAATGCTGAAAACAAACCTTGGTTATTAAAATTTGCCTTATTTGCACTGCCTTTACCTTGGGTGGCTGCACAAACTGGCTGGTATGTAGCAGAAGTCGGTCGTCAGCCTTGGACGATTGGTGAAGTCTTACCAACTCATCTTTCAGCCTCCAGCTTAAGTACTGGCGATGTATGGGGTTCAATCCTGGCATTGGCAGCCTTCTACACGGTGTTATTGATTATCGAGATGTATCTGATGATCAAATTCTCACGCCTTGGTCCAAGTTCCCTGCATACCGGTAAATACCACTTTGAAAAGCTTGCAGCAGAAAAGGCAAATGGGGAGACTCAAGCATGATCGAATATGAATTACTCAAAATAATTTGGTGGGTGCTGGTCGGCGTATTGCTGATTGGCTTCGCCCTCACCGATGGCTTCGATATGGGCTCTATGGCGATCATGCCATTTGTGGGCAAAAATGATAACGAGCGCCGTGCTGCAATCAATACCATTGCCCCGCATTGGGATGGTAACCAGGTCTGGTTCATTACTGCCGGGGGGGCTTTATTTGCTGCCTGGCCAATGGTTTATGCAACAGCCTTCTCTGGCATGTACTGGGCATTATTACTGGTACTGTTTGCCTTATTCTTACGTCCGGTCGGCTTCGATTACCGCTCTAAACTGGAAAATACCAAATGGCGTACTTCCTGGGACTGGGGCTTGGCGATTGGTGGTGCAGTTCCGGCATTAGTCTTTGGTGTAGCGTTTGGTAATATGTTCCTCGGTGTGCCTTTTACCCTGGATGAAACCGTACGTTCTACCTACACAGGAAGTTTCTTTGCCCTGCTGAATCCATTTGCGATTGTGTGTGGTCTGGTCAGTTTATCGATGTTATGCGCACATGGTGGTGCATGGCTGATGCTGCGTACTGATGGCGACCTGCGTCAACGTTCTGCCAAAGCGACACAAATCATGGGTCTGGTCTACTTGGCGACTTTCCTTGCTGCGGGTGCATGGTTGTATTTTGGAAACATCCAGGGTTATAGCCTGGTGATGCCTTTTGACACCAATGGTGTTGCCAACCCATTAGCAAAAGAAGTACTGACCAATGCCAATCCGGGCTGGATGAACAACTATTCAACTTATCCAATTACAATGGCAGCTCCAATTGCCGGCATTCTAGGGGGATTAATCATTGTACTGGCTGCAGGTAAAAACAAGGCTGGCTTGAGCTTCCTGGGTTCTTCTCTGGCAGTCGTCGGTGCAATCTTGACTGCCGGTTTTGCCCTGTTCCCGTTCCTGATGCCATCCAGCTTAAATCCGACTGTCAGTCTGACGATGTGGGATGCGGTATCCAGTAAAAACACCTTAACTGTCATGACAGTTGCAGCTTGTATTTTTGTTCCATTGATCCTGATCTATACCACTTGGTGTTATTACAAGATGTGGGGCGTGATTACCAACAAACATATTGAAGACAATTCACACAGCCTGTATTAAGGCTGTGCACTAAGGAGACAAAATTATGTGGTATTTTGCCTGGATTCTGGGTGTACTGATGGCGTGTTTTGCCAGTGTGATTGCTGCAATTTATATGGAACAACACCAAGACCTGGATGAGGAATAAAATATGACCGAAGCTGCGCTTGAGAAAACCGTTGTAGACAAGAAACCAAACAAATTTGCGATGATGATTTCCTGCCTGCTGGCTTTTCCTCTCGCCGCAGTGTTATTGGTTCATCCCTCTGCAATGCTGGATGCCAACGGTGAATATAGCCATAGTGCCATGATGTATATCATGATTGGTATTTCTGGAGGCTTTGTACATGGTGTCGGTTTCGTACCTCGCCACTGGTTCTGGAAATGGCTATTTAGTCCATTTTTGGCTTGGCCTTTGATGATCTGGGGCTATTACACCTGGTTTTTCAGTTAAGTTTTAAGACTAAAGAGGCCCTCGATTGAGGGCTTCTTTATATCGTTTATCCATTTCTGCTTTTTGTTGTATGGTTATATCACTCTGCATTTGGAAGCAATTTCCACATTGAGCATGAATATAATGAAGATACTTTTCTTTACCCGCATGTCTTAACAATATTTGTAAAACCGGAACACATCCGACTTTTAGAATAATTTATCGATGGGTATGAATCGACATCACAATTCCCATACCTGCGAGCATTGAGATCACCGCCGTTCCGCCATAACTCATGAGCGGCAATGGGTCTCCAGTCACCGGTAAGATACCACTCACCATGCCCGAGTTTAAAAATACAAAGAAGAAAAAGGTCAGTCCAATAGCTCCGGCATATAAACGTCCAAAATTATGAAAACTGTTTAAGCCAATCATCAAACAACGAATAATAATCGCAGTAAATAAACTAAATAGCAGAAACACACCAATAAAACCGAATTCTTCGGCATAGGTCGACATAATAAAGTCGGTATGATGCTCGGGCAGATAACCCAAATGCGATTGTGTCCCTTCAGTATAACCTTTGCCTGTGGAACCACCTGAACCAATGGCGATTTTGGACTGAATGATATTCCAGCCTGCACCCAATGCATCCGACTCCGGATCAAACATCGTGGTGATACGTTTCTTTTGATACTCTTGTAGTACAAACATCCATAAAACCGGTGCTGCTACAGCCAGTGCTGCTGCCGCACCAACAATCAGACGCCACGACATCCCACTTAAAAACAAGACAAAAACACCCGGAACCACCAAACCAATATTCAAGTCAGGTTGGAGTGCAACCAAAACAAATGGTATAGCCAGTAAAATTAATGCACCGACAATATGTACAAATTTGGGAGGAAATGGCTTACGTGCAAAATACCAGGCCATCATCAAAGGCATGGCAAATTTCATTACCTCACTCGGTTGCATACTCCCAATACCAGGCAAAGTAATCCAACGCGTTGCACCCAGGCGTTTTTCACCAATCACAAACACCAAAAGCAGCATGAATATGCCAAAGGCATACAGGTAGGGACTGATCGCCTGATAGACTTTCGGTGGAATCTGCGCACAGATAAACAGCAGCACAAAACCAATCCCGAAACTAATCGCCTGACGAACAACCATCCCGGAATCTTCAGAGGTCGCGCTATACACCACCATCAACCCCAGGATTGCATTGAGAACCAGAAAGCACAACAACCAGGGATCAAGGTGCAAATTGGTCCACCGGGATGAATCTTGCGGGTTAATACTACGTCCATCACGCAAAGAATGACGTAAAAACCGATACTGCTGTGAAGGTATCATTGGCCAAAAGGTGAAAAAGAATGATGGCAAAATTATAAGTGAAAGCTATAGGGAATAGATCGCTATAGCCAGATTTATTCTGCTTTTATTCAAATTTTATCGAATATATTTTTAAGCCTGAGCTTGTAAAATCAGCTTGGCCAGTTCCAGATCATCTGGATAGGTAATTTTAATATTATCGGAGCGCCCTTGCACCACACTCACCTGCTCACCGATATGTTCCAGTGCGCTGGCTTCATCGGTAATGTTAGCACCATCCTGCAAAGCCTGTTCAATCGCCCGTTTTAATGTGCCCAGCTTGGCCATTTGCGGCGTTTGTGCCTGCCAGAGCATGGAGCGATCCACCGTTTCCTCAATATCAGAACCGGTGACTACACGCTTAAGTGTATCTCGTACCGGAATCGCCAGAATCGCAGCCCGATCCTGTGCAATTGCCGTATTGACCAACTGTTGAAGACAATCCAGACTGACACAAGGGCGTGCCGCATCATGCACCATGATCCAGTCATCTTCAGAGGCCATTGCAGATAAATAATTTAATGCATTCAGCACCGAATTCACTCGCTCTGCGCCGCCCAAACAAAAATGTGCTTTTTCCAGATCGGAAAATGGCAGAGTTTTTGCGACATTGTCCTGTGTACCAATCGCCAATACATAACCAGTCAAAGGCAATTGATTCAGACGTGCAACGGTATGTTCAAGAACAGTTCGTTGTTGAAGCGTCTGATATTGCTTGAGTTCTGTTTTAGAAAAACGGCTACCTGAACCTGCAGCAGGAAGAATGACCCATAATTTACGGGGTATTTGTTGGCTCAGGTGACTCATTGGTTCGCAGATCTACTTTAGAATTTGGATTAAGATAGATGGGTTTATATTGAGTACTGATCGTGCTCATTTGAATAAAAGTTTCACGTGGCTTAATCAGGCCAAGATCTAAACGCGCATGTTCTTCGATGGCTTCAATACCATTCTTTAAATCGTAGACTTCTGCCGCCAGAACGCGATTACGTTCTTTCAGCTCATCATTCAATTCCATTTGCTGCTGGATTTTCTGGGTCAGCTGCTGATGATCATGATAACCACCTTCACCAAACCAGTATAAATATTGAAACCCTGCGATCAAAATGATCGCAAGGCCCAACAGTACTTTACTCGCAGTCGAGTCGAATACATTTAACATTGACATAAGTCGCTTAGTTCAAACCTTTAAACTCAGCTTTACCGCGATATGCAGCATTAGTCAATTCTTCAATACGAAGTAACTGATTATATTTCGCTACACGGTCAGAACGGCAAAGTGAACCGGTTTTGATTTGACCTGCTGCTGTACCTACTGCAAGATCCGCAATGGTTGAATCTTCAGTTTCACCTGAACGGTGTGAAATCACAGTAGAGTAACCATTTTCTTTGGCAAGATAGATCGCATCTAAAGTTTCAGTCAAGGTACCGATCTGGTTATATTTGATCAGGATCGAGTTACCTACTTTTTCGTTGATACCACGTTGCAGGATTTTAGGATTCGTTACGAACAGGTCATCACCTACCAACTGGATCTTGTCGCCAAGAATCGAAGTCAGGTAAGACCAGCCTTCCCAATCCGACTCATCCAAACCATCTTCAATTGAAATAATTGGGTATTGGTTTACAAGGCCAGCCAAATAGTCAGAGAACTGGTTGCTGGTGAACGCTTTGTTGCCTTCGCCCGCAAGAATGTACTGACCATTTTTGTAGAATTCTGAAGATGCACAATCCAGCGCCAGCATAATGTCAGAACCTGCTTTGTAGCCAGTTTGACCAATTGCTTCAAGAATAACCGTGATTGCTTCTTCGTTAGAACGAAGGTTTGGTGCGAAACCACCTTCATCACCCACAGCAGTGTTTAAACCTTTTTTGTTTAATACTGATTTAAGTGAATGGAAAATTTCAGCACCGGCACGTAGCGCTTCAGAGAATGAAGTGAAGCCTACAGGTTCAATCATAAACTCTTGGATATCAACGTTGTTGTCTGCATGTGAACCACCATTGATGATGTTCATCATTGGTACAGGCATGGTCAAAATCGAGTTGTTGCGAAGGTCTGCAATATATTGAAAAAGAGGAATTTTCTTTTCATCAGCAGCAGCGCGTGCAGCAGCCAAAGATACAGCTAAAGTTGCGTTTGCACCCAGTTTTTCTTTGTTTTCAGTACCGTCTAAAGCAATCATCGTGTTATCGATGTCTTTTTGTTCGAATACAGATTTACCAAGCAAAGCATCACGGATTAAGGTGTTTACATTATTTACCGCAGTTTTAACACCTTTACCTAAGTAACGTGCTTTATCGCCATCACGAAGTTCTAAAGCTTCACGAGAACCAGTTGAAGCACCAGATGGTGCACATGCACGGCCAACTACGCCAGATGCTAAGATTACGTCTGCTTCGATGGTAGGGTTACCACGAGAGTCCAAAATTTCACGTGCACGAATGTCAACGATTTGGCTCATGAACTATTCCTCAGTTGATTAATATGAGCTGCCTTTAGGGCAGCGCAAGAGTGATAAACTCAGTGTGTATCTAACTTTTCGAAACCTTTGACCAAGGTATCCAATTCTTTTAGCTGTGCCAAGAAAGGCTCAAGTTGAGACATGCGCAATGCACATGGGCCATCACACTTGGCTTTCTCTGGATCAGGATGTGCTTCCAGGAACAAACCTGCAAGACCGGTTGCCATACCTGCACGCGCCAATGTGGTAATCTGGGCGCGGCGTCCGCCAGCAGAATCGGCACGGCCACCTGGAGTTTGCAAGGCATGGGTGACATCAAAGAACACAGGCACATTCATTTCTTTCATGATATCGAAGCCCAGCATGTCTACAACCAGATTGTTATAGCCAAATGCTGAACCACGCTCACAAATGATCAGTTTGTCATTTCCTGCTTCCAGACACTTATGCAAAATATGACGCATTTCGTGTGGTGCAAGGAATTGTGCTTTTTTGATGTTGATGATGGCATCGGTTTTTGCCATGGCTTCCACCAGATCCGTCTGACGACTCAAGAAAGCCGGCAGCTGGATAATGTCCGCCACTTCTGCAACAGGCGCCGCCTGGTACGGCTCGTGTACATCAGTGATGATTGGCACATTAAAGTGTTTTTTAATGTCAGCTAACCACTCGAGACCTTTGTCGAGGCCTGGGCCACGGAACGAGTTCAAGCTTGAACGGTTGGCTTTATCAAAGCTGGCCTTGAACACATAGGGAATACCCAAACGTGTACAAATATCGACATAAGTCTCAGCGATCTCAAAAGCCAAGTCTTTAGATTCAAGTACATTCATTCCGCCGAATAATACAAATGGCAAATGATTTGCCATTTGTATATCGCCCAAACGTACAATTTCTTGTGGTTTTAATTGCGACATTTAAACTTCCTAGTTGTGTCCTACACACCGATTATTGAGTTTTTTGGTACTGCTTTTTCGCAGCATCAATGAAACCGGCAAATAATGGATGACCTTCACGTGGTGAGCTGGTAAATTCCGGGTGGAATTGTACCGCAATAAACCAAGGATGTTGAGGAATTTCAACTGTTTCTACCAGATGCTGTACCGGTGAATAACCAGAAATCTTCATGCCTTTTTCTTCAAGCAATGGGATATAACGGTTGTTCATTTCGTAACGGTGACGGTGACGCTCAATGATTTCTTCAGAACCATAGATTTCAGCTGTTTTTGTGCCTGCAACCAGTTCAGATTTTTGAGCCCCTAGACGCATGGTGCCACCCAAATCAGAGTCAGCAGAACGTTGCTGAACTTCACCGCGCTCATCTAACCATTCAGTGATCAAGCCAATCAATGGAGATTTGGTCGAACGGTTAAATTCAGTCGACGTTGCATCGCTAATGCCCACAACATTACGTGCATATTCGATTACAGCCAACTGCATACCTAAGCAAATACCAAGGAAAGGTACACCGTTTTCACGTGCGAATTGAATCGCCTGCATTTTGCCTTCAGTACCACGTTCACCAAAACCACCTGGAACCAGAATCGCATCGGCATCTTTCAATACTTCGTTCACGTCCTGGCTTTCAAGTTCTTCTGCATTGACATAGTCAATTTGGACTTTAACGCGGTTTTTCACCCCGGCATGTAAAAGTGCTTCGTTCACAGATTTATACGCATCTGGAAGTTCTACATATTTACCGACCATCGCTACACGAACGGTGTATTCTGGGTTCAATAATGCTTCTACCACGTTATCCCAATCGGTTAAATCCGCTTCAGGAAGGTCGTTATAACCAAAACGTTCGCAGATTAAATCATCAACATTCTGTTCGTAGAAAGTACGTGGAATCTGATAGATCGAACGTGCATCTTTACATACCACAACGGCACGTGCTTCAACGTTGGTAAATAATGCAATTTTACGGATAGTATCTGCATCTACATCGTACTCGGTACGGCAGATGAGAATGTCTGGCTGAATACCAATCGACAGAAGTTCTTTAACAGAGTGCTGTGTTGGTTTGGTTTTTAATTCTGCTGCAGACTTAATGTATGGGAGTAACGTTAAGTGCATTAACATGGTACGTTTATGACCAAGTTCAACCATTAGCTGACGTACAGATTCCATGAATGGGAGAGATTCAATGTCACCTACTGTACCGCCGATCTCTACAATCGCAACATCATAGCCTTCGCCTGCACGCAGGACACGCTCTTTGATATTGTCAGTAATGTGTGGAATAACTTGCACAGTACCACCCAGATAGTCACCACGGCGTTCTTTGTTCAGAACATCTTGGTAAACACGACCTGATGTGAAGTTATTCAGTTTGGTCATTTTCGCACGACGCAAGAAACGTTCGTAGTAACCCAAATCTAAGTCTGTTTCAGCACCGTCTTCTGTAACAAAAACTTCACCATGTTGGAATGGGCTCATCGTCCCTGGATCGACATTAATGTATGGATCCATTTTTACCATGGTCACTTTTAAACCACGAGCTTCTAAAAGTGCAGCAACAGAAGCAGCTGAAATACCTTTACCTAGTGATGAAACTACACCACCAGTAACGAAAATAAAATGGGTCATTGGGTTTCTCGTACAATCGAGCCTAAATCGGCCTGCAATGTTGCGCAATTTTACTTTACCTTGTACCTAGAAAGCAAAGTCAATCCGCATCAATTCAAAGAACAATAAACAATTGACTATTCTAACAGCAATTCCAATAAAAAATTACTGTAAGTTCATATGATTTCTATCTTGTAATTTGCTGCTATAATAGTGTAATCCCCTCCACACTTTTCTGTTTGATGCAATGATGATGAAGAAATTTTTACTCTGTACCGTAATCCTGACTGGCCTGAGCTTGACTGCGTGTGTAAAAAAAGAAGCACCTAAAGAAGAAGAACAAGTTGAGGTTAATCCAGCACCTGAAGTTGTAACGCCTGAACCAGCACAGTTTGAACCGCTTGAGCCGGTAGAAGACGCGGTAATTGAAGAAGTTCCAGAGACAACTGTGGAAATTCAACGTGAACAGACAGCTAACACGACGACTGAAATTCGTCGTGAAGTGAAGAAGCCTGAACCTGTTGAAGCTACACCAGCTCCAACAAGAACGCCGTCAGAAAACAATCCAGCTCCAGAGCCTTCAAAACCTGCAGCAACGCCTAAATCAAACTCTGATTCAAACAAATCTGAAGAAGACGCTGTGGCTGATGCCATTGCAGCAGCGATGCCAGCGCTTGATTAATCAAGAGAATTCATCAAAAAAACCCAGCTTTTGCTGGGTTTTTTTATTACTCTTTTTTAAGCAGATGTCGGTGCAGAATTACGAGACAAGTGCATCAAATAGTCTGCCATTAATCGCGTAGCCCACGATTCTGTTTGCATCAGACCTTGATAAAATCCGCAATGACTGCCTTTTTTGGTGGTAATCACCATGATATTCGACATTGCCCGAATTTTTTCTTTATAAGGTTCCAGATTCTGGATATGACACACCGGATCATCTTCCGCATTTAAAATCATTAATGGAACTTTAATGTTTTCAAATACATAAATTGGATTCGTGGCCTTACTATAACTCTCATAGTCTGAAAAACCGGCCAGTTGATAATAACGCTGTTCAAACTCCGATAAGTCTTTTACCTCCAGCAATTGCTTCCAGGAAGGATAAATTTGCCAGGTTTCCTGATAAGGATGAATAAAGCGTTTGATTAGTTTTTTGGCCATGACTTTGCTATAAAACGGATGTACATGGGCAAATCCAGTTTCGGTGTTATAGCCTGGACATAAGGCAAAAGCCGCTTTTAACGGTGTTTGTGATCCCTCTTCTCCGAGATAACGCACCAGCAAGCCTGTACCCGCAGAAGATCCAACCCCATACAGTTCAGACTGAGGAAATCTATCCTGTATATACAGCAGTTGTTCACGTAGATCTTGGGTCGAGCCGAACAGGTTCATTTTAGCTACAGGCATGGGCAGGTCTGCATGCCCACGGCGCAAACACAAGGCCACTCGCCAACCGGTATGTTTATGCAGATCCTGTACCAGTTCACGCATCGACTCTGGAGAGCCGGTGATGGTATGTAATAAGACAATGGTCGGTGTATTTGCTGGCAAATCCAGCCCATACCAGGCAATACCGGTAATCCCGCCATCCGACATTTTTAGCTGTTCAAGTACATCATATTTAAGTTTAATCGTATGTTTTTTAATAAGATCCAAATATAGAATATGTGCGTGTGCATTGGCTAACCACGGCGTAGGACGATATTTTTGTTGCAGCTGCGGTAAGCGTTCAATGAGTCCTGAAAAAACACCATTTGGATGGTAATACAGGGTCGGTTCATCTGCGCCACTGAAGCGATCTAGATATTCACTGGACAGCTGACCCAATTTTTTAAGCAACATTTTCATCTGTCATCCTCTCTAGTTCGACTAGCTGTGATTTACAAACTTCATGCCGACTTGAATCAATAATTCGAATTAAGTTTTAACTTGGAATGACTGCATCCGTTGGCCCATTTGTACCGCTAAGGCTTCAAGTCCAGACTTAGGCCGGATCATCACTTCAAAATCAATGATCTGACCTTCTTCATTAAACTGAATCATGTCAACTCCCTTGAGTTTTTTATCGCTTACCTGAGCAGAAAACTCAAGTACGACATTGTTACCATCTTTACTTATAAATTCACGGTGATAAGTGAAGTTTTCAAAGACTTGGATCACATTGCTCAGAATAAAAAAGACCACCTGTTTGCCAGGATAAGGATGAAAAGCCACAGGTGAGCGAAATACAACATCCTCAGCAAGTAACTCATTCAAGATCGACATATCGCGGGTTGCTAACATCTCGTGCCAACGATCAATGGATTTTTTTGTAGTTTCGATGCTCATTTGAGGTTCCTTTTTTGTTTTGATATTTTAAATACAGAGCGCTCCCCCTTTATTAAAGGTGAGAAGTACTGCTTCACAAGGGAGATTCTTTCTTATAAATCCTCTCCTTTAATAAAGGAGAGGAAAAAAAGCAGGTTTTAATATTTTTAGATCACCGCTGCCAATTCAGCCCCCTGACGAATGGCACGTTTAGCATCTAACTCACCCGCTTCTTTGGCGCCACCAATCAGGTGTACACTTTTACCAGCAGATTTTAACTCATCAAACATGGCGGTATAAGATTCCTGACCAGCACAAATAATGACATTATCCACTTCCAACACCATTTGCTTATCATTGACGGTGATATGCAAGCCCTGATCATCAATCCTGTCATAGCTGGCACCCGCAATCATTTTCACGTCACGATGTTTAAGCCCTGTGCGGTGAATCCAGCCCGTGGTTTTACCCAGACTAGAACCCACAGAAGCAGCTTTTCGTTGCAATAAGTAAATTTCACGGGATGATTTTTCCAGAACTGGAGTTTTTAAACCACCGACCTGATCATATTTGGTATCGATGCCCCATTCATCATAGAATTTTTCTGGATTGATACTGCCACTTTCCCCTTCATGGCTCAGAAGTTCCGCGGTATCAAAACCAATACCCCCCGCACCAATAATCGCCACACGCTGTCCCACAGCTTTACGCTCTTTTAACACCTCGAGATAAGATAAGACTTTTGGATGATCAATCCCCGGAATATCCAGTTGACGCGGGGTTACCCCTGTTGCCACGACAATCTCATCAAATGCTGACACTTCAAGTTCTGCAAAACTGGCAGTATGATTTAACTTTAACTTGATGCGTGGCTGCAACTCGATTTGACGTTTAAAGTAGCGCAAGGTTTCATAAAATTCTTCCTTGCCCGGAATGGTTTTGGCAATATTAAATTGTCCCCCAATCTGTGCAGCCGCATCAAATACCGTGACCTGATGACCACGATTCGCTGCATAGACTGCAAAACTTAAACCGGCAGGACCTGCCCCAATCACGGCAATATTTTTCGCTTCGCCAACGTCTTTGAAGATGAGTTCGGTTTCATAACAGGCCCGTGGATTGACCAGACAGGTGGCAATTTTCATCGAGAAAATATGATCCAGACAGGCCTGATTACAACCGATACACGTATTGATCTCATCGCTACGACCCTGTTCAGCTTTAAGCACAAACTCAGAGTCAGCCAGCATTGGACGCGCCATGGAAATCATATCGGCATCACCAGAAGCCAGTACATACTCAGCCATCTCAGGTGTATTGATGCGGTTAGAAGTAATGAGAGGAACTTTTACCAGACCTTTGAGCTTGCGGGTAACCCAGGTAAAGGCTGCACGAGGAACCTTGGTGGCAATTGTCGGAATACGTGCTTCATGCCAGCCGATGCCGGTATTGATAATCGTGGCACCGGCTTTTTCAATGGCTTTAGCCAGTTGTACCACTTCATCTAAAGTTGAGCCACCTTCCACCAGATCCAGCATAGACAGACGATAGATAATAATAAAGTTTTCACCGACCATTTCACGGGTACGGCGCACGATCTCGATCGGGAAACGAATGCGGTTTTCATAGCTGCCGCCCCATTCATCATCACGATGATTGGTTCGCGCTGCAATAAACTCGTTAATCAAATAACCTTCCGACCCCATAATTTCTACGCCATCATAACCGGCATACTGTGCCAGCTTGGCACAATTGGCGAAGTCATCAATAGTTTGCTGAACCTCAGCTGAACTCAAAGCATGCGGCTTGACCGGGTTAATGGGTGCCTGAATCGGAGAGGGTGCAACATTTTCTGCCTGATAGGAATAACGGCCCGTGTGCAAAATTTGCAGGGCAATTTTCCCGCCTGCATCATGCACCGCTTGGGTAATCACTTTATGCTTTTCAGCTTCTTCGACACTGTCAAGCTTGGAGCCGCCCTGAAACGTCACCCCATGATCATTGGGTGAAATACCACCCGTCACGATTAAGGCCACGCCACCTTTGGCACGCTCTGCATAAAAAGCTGCCATCCGCTCATATCCGCCGGGTGCTTCTTCAAGCCCCACGTGCATTGACCCCATCAGCACCCGGTTTTTGAGTGTGGTAAACCCTAAATCAAGCGGGGCAAGTAAATTCGGATATTTAGACATTTCAACTCCTTAGCGTGCTGATGTGCTGGCTATTTTTATTCAGCTGATCAGATATTGCATTTATCGATCAGAATTATGCAACTTGTTGCACTAATATATAAATCAGAATTGATTTTTATGCAACATGTTGCATAATAATCCCGAGTCATTTTTTTGAGACGTTTATGTCTTTATCGCATGTGCTACTGACCAGCCTGATTGAAAAACCCAGTACCGGAATAGAACTGGCGCGGCGCTTTGACCGCTCAATGGGATTCTTCTGGAATGCGACCCACCAGCAAATCTATCGAGAGCTGAACGCCATGTCAAAACAGGGTTGGATTTCAACACTCGAAGAAGAAGATGCACATTCACGTAAAAAAACCTATCAGGTTGAACTGCCCGGTCGTGAAGAATTGGCTCACTGGATGATACAGCAAAGCCCACCGGCACAGTTGCGCGAAGAATTGATGGTACGCTTACGTGCTGAAGCGCAGCTTGGTGGCAACAACACATTAGCGGAACTGGAACGGCATTTAGTCCTGCACAAAGAAAAACTCAACACCTATCAGCAAATTTTTGCCAAAGACTTTGCCCAAGCTAATGAAAATGATCGCACCCTGTATATTCATAAAATGATTTTACAACTCGGCATTGATCAAGAACTTGGCTGGATTCACTGGCTGGAAACCGTTATTCCGCGACTCAAACAGTTTAAATAAACGATCGGGATAAAAATAAGGAGAATATTCATGCCCTTTTATCGCATGCCAGACGGCGAACAGCTGTTTGTACGTGAATACGGTCAGGGTCAACCGGTTTTAGTGTTGTCTGGTCTGGGCATGTTGAGCTGGCAATGGGCGGCCTTTTTATATCCGCATAAAAACAGGTTTCGTTTTATTATTCCAGAATGGCGTGGTTTCGGTGCATCCAAAGACTGTAAAATTCCAGCAAATCTGGATGCAATTAACTGTCATTGGCAGGATGTGCGCTCAGTGGTAGATCAGCTCAAGTTCGATCGAGTCATAGTCATTGCCTACTCTATGGGGGCAACCACACTTATGCATGGTCTGCACTCTGATCATTTCGCTAAACGGATCACGGCTTATTTGCATATTGATCAGACACCCAAAATACCGGTAGATGATACTTGGGCTTTTGGTCTGTTTGGATCAAAACATGACGAATTTAGGGAGATTTTGCAGCAACTGTCTGTTCTCCTCGCTGCACATCCGCAAATTCAATTTATTCGCGATCTAGATCAAACAGTACGCCAACAGATTGGCGCATTATGGCTGCGCTTTATCCAGCTGCAAAACAGTCATCCCTATAGTCTTAAAGCATTTGAGTTTTTACTGCATCAACCTCGCTTTCAAAGTTTATTACTGCCATCCAGCCGTGTGGACTACATGGCCTGGTATATCAACAATTATCTGTATCATCGAGAAGATTACCGTGAAGCATTAACCAAACTTCAATGTCCGGTGACTTTCTTTAGCGGCGCGCAATCCCGGCTCTATCCTTTTGAAGGACAGCGCCTGATTGCAGAAAGCCTGCCTCAAGCCAAACAGGTGATTTTTAAAAAATCCGGTCATACGCCCTTGCTGACTGAACCGCTAAAATTTTCCAGAGAACTCGGTGTCTTCTTGAAAGAGAATTCACAATCGAGTACTTCAGCAGTTTAAATATTCAGGAGAAAAATAATGAAAAAACTGGTGGTCTTTTCAGGTGCGGGTATGAGCGCAGAAAGTGGCATCAATACCTTCCGTGACAGCGATGGTCTTTGGGAACAGTATCGGATTGAAGATGTCGCCACTCCGCAGGCCTGGGCCAGAGATCCGCAACTGGTACAGCGCTTTTACAATGCACGCCGAAAAAATATTCTGGAGGCAGAGCCAAATACTGCACATCTCCAGATTGCGCAACTGCAACAAGATTATGATGTGCATGTCATTACCCAGAATATCGATGATCTGCATGAACGTGCCGGCAGCAGCAAAGTGATTCATCTTCATGGCAATATCCGACTGGCTAAAACCTCAGGTCCAGATGCACAAAGTACGACCCAATTCTATCCGGTTGAAGAAACTGAATTAGATTTAAACAAGCACTTTTGCACAGCAGGTTATCCACTGCGTCCACACGTGGTCTGGTTTGGCGAAGCCGTTCCTGCCTACGCAGAAGCCCAAAGTTGTGTACAAGATGCCGATATTTTTGTGGTGATTGGCACCAGTCTGCAAGTTTATCCAGTGGCGGGATTGATTCATGACATTCCGGCATCTTGCCAGGCCTATTATATTGACCCCAAAGCAGACCAACAACAATTGCCGGTACAATTTCACAAGATCACCCAAACGGCCACTCACGGTATGCAACAGTTGATCCAGCTCCTAGAAAAATAATTTCATCACAAGACATATGCTGTGTCATGTTCAATGATGATTATTCAGGTATTTAGAAAACGTAGCGACACTTAATCATATTGGTTACAGCCTAAATACATCTAACTCTTACTGTCTATAGCATACACCTCGTGATTTTCTAAAGTGAAATAACCGTATCTAAGGCGCCACACTTAAACCAAATTTTTTCAAATTTGGATATTCATAGGGGGCATCTTCAGCTGGATAACGTAATGACTCGAGCCCATAAATTTGTGCAATATTCCATAAAATACTTTCACCCGCAGGTAGAGTTTGTGGCTGAATTTTATAAATTGAATCCTGATAAGCGCTATCACTATCAACAAATTTCCAGCCCTGTTGCTTAAACAAATCAATAATGTCTTCTAGCCAAGCCGCATTAATGGCTCTTACATGAAGTAAAAGCACATGCTTGGGGGAACGTCCTAATGTTTGTTGTGCTAAATTATCGTAATACTGTGCTCGATCAAGCAAATGAAACAGATAGGCTTGTTTTAATTTATTCAGGTTTTCTTGATCTTGTGCTTGCTGATACTGCAAAAACAGTTGATTGTAATACCAATCACTCGCATCGATGCTAACAGTTCCCGATTGATAATGATGGGTTATCAGCCATTGTCGTACTCCTTCCCTTTTTTCTAGCGTATTTCCCTCTTTAAGAAATGGAAATCGGTAATGTGGTACAAATCCGGGTAATGTAGAAAATATTTGATGTCCTTGCTCTATGTCTTTTAAATAATTTTTCAAGCTAATGTCATCTTTATTTAGGTTAAGATGTAAATTTCCATGATTGCCTATTCGATGCCCCTGTTTCCCCCACTCTGAAATCATCTGCAACCCTTTTTCTGTGCTAATTTTACTGACGCTTGGATAGACAATAGCCAAAATTCGCTTTTGTTTTAGGGTATTTAGAATGTCATTATTGATATGACAAGCATCTGGGTTATTGGCTGGGTCTAGTCCATCATCGAAACTGAGGGCGATCTGTTGAGCAAAAGCCACATGAGAAACACAGAGACATAGGCTTAAGACAATTTTTTTAATCATAAATGAGTGCTAGAGCTTAGAAAATAAATATCTTTTAACCTAATAATTATTCAAACTGATTGAACTTTACATCGACGGCTAATACGAAATTTATTTATTATCTAAGCTTATATATTGAATGGCAATTTTTTTAATGAATCACCACTTAGCTGTGGTGTAATGAGATTCCAGACATTATAAATGAGCGCCTATGTATCACATTATCGAGTGTGTTGGCTTTTAAATTTTAGTAACTTCAATATTTTTTTAATTGACAGAACGTAACAATCAATTTTTAATCAGCAGATTGTTGCATAAATGGAATTTTGGAATGCTGACTGATCTTGATGATTTTTACTGCTTTGCACAGGTGGTGGAACATGGCGGCTTTAGCGCAGCCGAACGTGCAACAGACATCCCTAAATCCAAGCTTAGCCGTCGTGTCCATAACTTGGAAGAACGTCTAGGTGTCCGCCTGATTCAACGCAGCTCGCGTCATTTTGCGGTCACCGATATTGGCATGAACGTTTACCGCCATGCACAAGTCATGTTAAATGCAGCACAGGCAGCACATGATCTGGTCGATCATCTTAGTACCGAACCGCGTGGTACGATTAAAGTCAGTTTGCCGGTTTTAATTGCCCAGAATGAAATCGCCAAAATCCTGCCAAACTTCCTCAAGCAATATCCAGAAATTAAAGTTCAGATGATGATCACCAATCGCCGGGTCGATATCATTAATGAAGGCTGTGATCTGGCACTGCGGGTACGCTCCAATCTGGATGACGATCCGAATCTGGTCATCCGTCAGTTTGAAAAAATTGAACAGCATCTGTTTGCAAGTCAAGGTTATCTCAATCAGTTTGGTGAGCTAAAAACCCCCGAGCAACTGGCTGAACATAAGATTCTGACTATGGCAGAAGATCATACCGAACAATTTCTGACCTTACAAAACGAGCAGCAAGAACAAAAGAAAATTCGGGTCAGTCCAACTGTATTGGGTTCAGACCTCAATATGTTGGCGCAACTTGCGGCTTCAAGCTGCGGGGTGACCTTATTGCCAGATAACGTGGTAGAGCAGTATGTGGCACGTGGCGAACTGGTACGGGTTTTACCTGACTGGAAAGCACCGCATGGTATTTTTCATGCGGTTTATCCCTCACGTCGCGGTCTGCTGCCTGCAGTCCGGGTATTTATTGACTATCTGGTCGCAGAATTAAACCATAGCTAATAAAAATATGGACAAAAAAATAGCTCATTCTTGGGGAAAAATGAGCTAGAGAAACAGGTCACTACAGCACAGTGAATAAAAAAGGAAACTTTGTAACTGACACTCAGTCTAACCAGACTTCTATTTTCAAACCATTGTTTTGCTGTAGTGTTTTGTATATTTTTGTCAGCAAAAACGATGAACTTGTAAATTTGGCAAGTCAAAAGTTTTTAACAGAAATCCCGTCAAAATTTTAAATTTCCGGATAATCACCCGTGCCTTCAGGCCATGGAGAGAGTAATTCAAATCCGGTTTCGGTCACATAAACCATATGTTCCCATTGTGCAGACCACGATTTATCCGTGGTAACCACAGTCCAGCCATCTTTTAGCTCTTTGACACGAGCTTTACCCATATTTACCATCGGCTCAATGGTAAAGACCATACCCGGCACCAGCTTGATGCCTTGACCCGGCTGTCCATAATGCAGAATATTCGGTTGTTCGTGATAAACCTTGCCGATGCCATGACCGCAATACTCACGCACAATCGAATAGCCTTCACGCTGTGCAACGGTTTGAATTGCATAACCAATATCGCCTAAGGTAGCTCCCGGCTTCACTGCATGAATCCCGGCCAGCATCGCTGCATAGGTGGTATTGACCAGACGTCTGGCTTCTGGAGATGGGGTTCCAACATAGTACATCCGGCTGGTATCACCGAAATAACCATCTTTAATGATCGCCACATCAATATTGATAATATCACCATCCTGCAACACGGTTTTTGAGGATGGAATACCGTGACAGACTACTTCATTCGGCGAAATGCAGGTGGTCTTGGTATAACCATAATAGCCAATATTGGCCGGTGTTACTTTTAGAGTATTGATAATAAAATCATGACAGAGATCATCCAGATATTCGGTCGTGACACCTGGCTTGACATGCTCCCCGATCATCGCTAAAACTTCTGCGGCTAAACGCCCAGATATCCGCAATTTTTCTACATCTTGCTCAGTTTTAAGACTAATCGCTGGAGCTCGCATATATCTATCCTCACTATGAATATCTGAATTATAGTCCCTTTTTTATTACATATGTCACAGTTAGTAGATTTCATCACCGCAATTTTTCTGGAAATCAGAATTTCAACTGTTGCTTATTCATATAAACAATAATCTGAGAATTTTAAAGAAAATTCAGATCAATCCATACAGTGGGCTTAGATCATCTATTTTTTAGCTGATTATCAATCAGATATTTCTACCAAAATTTGAATGAATGGTTATCTGAGCAGCAAAATCAATAGATTCAAGGTCTGCAGCCTTAAAATAAACTCCAAAAAGCTGGACATATACACTAAAATCGCTTTCTTTTGGTCGATTGATCTCCCTTTATGACAAGTCTGCGTACCCGGGATATTGTCGCCCTAGGTTTTATGACCTTTGCACTGTTTATTGGTGCGGGCAACATTATCTTCCCTCCGATTGTGGCTCAACAAGCCGGTGAACATGTATGGCTCGCTGCTTTAGGTTTCCTTATTACTGCAGTCGGCTTACCTGTAATCACCATTATTGCGTTGTCGCGTGTTGAAGGTTCTATTCAGGCACTCAGTTCCCCACTTGGTAAAGCAGCCAGTATTTTACTGACTGTGGTGTGTTACTTAGCTGTTGGCCCTTTATTTGCGACACCACGTACCGCAACCGTTTCCTATGAGATCGGTTTTTCATCTTACTTTGGCAATGAATCTGGCAGCCTGCTCATTTACAGCATCATCTATTTTGCTGTAGTGACCATCGTGTCTTTATATCCGAACAAGATTCTGGATACAGTTGGCTATTTCCTGTCACCGCTTAAAATTATTTCTTTGATCATTTTGGGTGTGGCAGCCGTAATGATTCCTGCCAGCAATCCACCGGCAGCGATCAATAATTACGTTACCAGTCCGGTGACTGAAGGCATCGTCAATGGTTATTTGACCATGGACACTTTAGGTGCTTTGGTTTTCGGGATCGTGATTGTGAAAGCGATTACTTCACGTGGTGTAACCGATAAAAAACTGATTACCAAATATGCGGTGAATGCCGGCATTATTTCCGGTATCGGTTTAACACTGGTGTATTTAAGTCTGTTTAAACTCGGACTCGGTAGCCACGAAATTGCACCGAATGCAGCCAATGGTGCCATTATCCTGCATGCCTATGTACAACATGCCTTTGGTGATATGGGTGCTTATTTCCTGTCTGGCATGATTTTTATTGCCTGTATGGTGACTGCGATTGGCCTGACCTGCGCCTGTGCCGAATATTTCTCCAGTTTGACTAAAATTCCATACAAGATTTTTGTATTTATTCTGGTCGGTTTCTCACTGATTATTTCAAATCTGGGTTTAACCAAACTGATTGCCGTTTCGGTGCCCGTATTGAGCGCGATTTATCCACCTGCAATTAATGTGATTTTATTGAGCTTCTGCGCTAGCTTCTTCAAAAAACCGTCTCATGTGATTGCACCAGTGACGCTAGTGGCATTTATCTTCGGTATTTTTGATGGAATAAAAGTTGCTGGTTTTGAGTTGCCTGCCGTACTACAAAATTTGCCGCTCTCAGAACAGAATCTGGCCTGGTTTATTCCATCCATGATTGTATTGCTGATTGCAGCTGTGATTGATCGTATTAGAAACTAATCTTTCTAGGCTGTCTGATAAAGATCGTATTTTTACCCAAAATCTGGTTTTAGCGTGATCAATAATTGTCAGGTTTTACCCAAACGGACTTTTATTGTTTCTTACAGACAATATCAAATCATCGCTGTGTGTCTATTTACTCGTGCTTTTTCCAGAAAGTGTGATTCATAATTAGGCTCGAATGATCCTATTTTTAATATAAATATAAATAATTTTTTGAATTTTAGCTTTTAGATACATGTTGTTGCTGACTTAAACCATCTTGCCCCCTGACTTATACACAGTCTTACATTCTATTGATTAACACTACATATCTTTGGCGTAGAATTTGCATTTTCTATCTGCTCACATCAAACAATTGCTAGCTATTGTTTTCATGACGATATGGAGGTGTAATCTGAATATATAATGCTTTACTAATCAATTGATTATGCATTTTTACGACTAAAGAAGGCCATTTTGACCTTGAAAGTGCAGCCCGATGGTTGCAAAGGCTGATATTAAACAGTACAACTGTATGTTCAATTCTGACTAACTTAATCTGCTTTAGTCTTCAATAACATAAATAAATGGGAGGGATGGAGATGTTATCATTACATTTCAACAAGCAAGTCTTCATTGACGCTCTTAAAGCCAACGACACCAATCTGGTGACATTTATATGCACCACTTTTGCACTTATGCTGACTTTAACCGTCCATTGCTTAATTCAAGGTAATTTAAAACTTGAATACTTTGGTTATGCGCTGATCGTCTCAGCTGCTTTCTTCCTGTGGGCTGCCATAGACCAGAAATACCGATAATCAAATTTTAAATTAGCCCAGATGGATGATGTGGCCAGTCATCCATCTGGTAAAAAAACCAAAATATTACTTTTAAGAATAATTAAAATAGCCCACCAAATGCGCCATAGAGTAAAATCCCCGTTCCTCCAAGTTCTGCAATAATTAATCCCAGCATTGCCAAGCTCATCAGACTGCCAGGTAGATGAAACCGACCCAGTTGATGCGGTTGCTTAAACTGATTGGTGGTATCTTGCAGGAAACCATGCAGCATATAAGCTGCAATCGAAAAACTAAAAAATACGATATTCACCAGTACGCAGATCAAATTCATGGCACTGGATAAATCGGAATAATATGCCAGAACTGCCAGAATTAGCGTCGCTGGTGCATATAGCAGACTGCTACGATGGGCAATATCGACATAATAATGTGCGCGTGACTGTGGTGATTGACGGATCTGCCAATACTTCCAGACCCCGGTAAACATCCCAATCCACAAGAATATTCCACTAAAAATAATGGCGATTTTAACGGCCAGTGCAAGTTCCATTGATAGCATAAGCTCATTCCATATCTATTATTTTACTGACTTTTAAGTCATGCTTTGCGCAAGCATCCCTTCAAAAACTGTATAAAGTTAAAGCTTCATCAGGAAGCTAAAATCATAGTGTATCGTATGTCTGAATTTGAAACATTGACTCTACAGTGCCAGGATGGCTATCACTTAAGTGCACGCTTTTATGCGGCTTCTTCAGAATCTGAAAAACGTCCGGTATTGGTCTGTCCTGCCACAGGTATTACCCAACAGTTTTATCATCATTTCTGCATCTGGTTGCAAGCTCAGGGCTATGCGGTACTGGTCTTTGACTTTCGGGGAATTGGTGAGTCACTCGCAGGCCCTTTAAAACAGTCCAAAGCCAGTATTGTGCAATGGGGTCAACTGGATATTCCCGCCGCGATTGATGCTTTATTAGCACGTACTCATGCAGAAAAAGTGATTTTGCTGGGGCATAGTGCTGGTGGTCAGCTTCTGGGGATCGTACCGAATTATGACAAAGTTGCAAAAGTGGTGGCTGTTGCTGGCTCAACCGGACATGTCAAAGGACTTAAAGGTAAAACCAAACTGCTGGCGCCGGTCATGTTCAATCTCATTTTCCCACTGGCCCGTATGAGCAAAGGATATGCTCCAACTCAAGCGATTGGCATGGGCGAAAATCTGCCTAAAGATGTGGCGCGTGAATGGGCACAGTTCTGTAGCAAACCGGGCTATGTCATGAATGCAATGGGTAAAACCCTATTACCACGCTCAGATTTTCATGCTCAAATCACCTGCCCGATTATTTCGATCTGGTCATCGGATGATGAAATTGCAACAGAAGCAAATGTAAAAGATTTACTGCGTTTATACCCCAATGCAGATACTCAGATGATTGAGCTTCAACCTAAAAGATATGCGCATAAAGCCATTGGCCATATGCTGATGTTTAAAAAATCACATGAGAATTTATGGCCGGTGATTGAACAACAATTGACGGTTTAAATCAGATTTAGATGGTTATTTGCAAGCTGCTATGTTCTAATACACTCAGTTTGAGATGAGCCTCTTACAGTATATGGGCTTGACCTATATACGACTAGCCCCTAACCATGGGGCTTTTTATTGCATGTATGATTTTAAAAACGTATTAACATTTAGCCGAAAAATGCAATGATGCTTTGGATCACCACAGCATTCACAATATCAATAAAAAATGCACCACACAGCGGTACAATTAAAAAAGCTTTATGTGATGGACCATAGCTATTGGTCACCGCCTGAATATTGGCAATCGCTGTCGGTGTTGCCCCCATACCAAAACCACAATGCCCTGCCACTAATACTGCTGCATCGTAATTTTTGCCCATGATTCTAAAGGTCACAATTGCGGTAAATAAAATCAATACCGCTGTCTGCGCCAATAAAATGGTAATGAGCGGACCTGCCAAATCGGCCAGTAACCAGAGTTGCAGTGATAGTAAAGCCATAGATAAATACAGGGATAAAGACGCATTGCCAAATACATCGATTGCACGGTCGAAGATATCGACTTTCAGCACATGCTCCAAGACATTACGCACAATCACACCTGTGCCTAAAGCCCATACAAAAGTGGGCAATTCAAACCATCTTCCCTGGCTGAAGTCTGTCATCTGATTGGCGACAAAAATACACAGGGCAAACATCCCCAAAGTCGACACGGCATTACTGGATGTAATCAATCGGGTTTTCTTTGGATACTCAAAGGGTGCGGTGTTAATGTGCGATTCGAGCTGTTGTTCATTGGTCTCTTGTGCTACCGTATCAGCCAGTTGGTTGCGTTTAATCAGGAACTTGGCAACTGGACCGCCTACAAGTCCACCAATAATCAAGCCAAATGTGGCACTTGCCATACCGAGAACAACTGCTCCCTGGATTCCATATTGAGTCTCCAGAACCTCGCCCCAGGCACCGGCGGTACCATGACCACCCGTTAAGGTGACAGAACCAACAATCAACCCGATCAATGGGTCAAGTCCAAGCACTGTGGCTAAACTCATACCAACCGCATTTTGCACGACTACAAATAAAATGACACAGACCAGAAAGATCAGGAGCGATTTTCCGCCTTCTTTCAGTTTCAAAAAGTCTGCACTTAAGCCAACAGAAGTAAAGAACATCAGCATCAGGATGGTTTGAATCTGTGCGTCAAATGTGGCACTGATATTAAACAATTTATAGAAAATAAAGGCCGTAATCGCTGCGACTAAACCACCGATTACAGGTTCAGGTAAGTTATAGTTCCTAAAGAAGCTAATTTTACTAACAAGATACCGCCCAATAAAAAGAAAAAAAACAGCAATTACTAGAGTGCCAAAGGCATCTATTTCATAAGTCATAACATTCCCTATTGGCTTTATTTTCATACAGTTTTGGGAAAGAGAGATGAAAAATCAATCACAGAAATGTAATGCAAGTTATTGTTTCTAATAATTGTTTAATTTATAGCCTGAATAGACGCAATTAACGTGATGGAATATCATAAACCCAGTTGCGCGCTTGCTGATCTGTGGTGCTTTCACAGACGTAATAATCATGATTCCAAGCATCTGGATGTAAAATTTCTTTTTTATAGTAAGTCACATTTTTAGACTTTTCGACACAGACAAAGCTATCGCCTTGGTCTTTGACTTGGGTTCCGTTAAGGAAACCGCCAATACAGAGGAATCGGGATTGTTTTGTCATTGTTATATCAACTTTTAAATCATTTTTCAATGTGGCGATTAAACGATTTATTGGATAAAGTGTAAAGCATTACCAATAAAAGTTTTTCAATATTGGACATACTCAAAAATTTAATTCTGAAGTTGTGAAAAGATACAGAATTTCATGCTGCAAAATTTAAATTAGATGTCAACTCCCACCCTTTCTGTATCAATTCAAATATTTCCCCCTTATTACCAATATCACGTATTAATTTTTTATTTATTAATGACTCTAAGGCCTCATCATATTTAAAAAATTCTCTATTATTTTCCATACCTAATTTTTGAGTTCTAATTTTAATTTCTTATTTTCATAAAAAAAATAAGGGCTGACAAATCAGCCCTTATTTTATACCGCTTATTACTTAATTAACAAAGCAAATCATAGATTTGCTCTTGCGCTAGGGAAAAGCCTTTCGGCTTTTCTTAATCCTAGCTCATTAAGTCAATTGAGCAGCAGCAATTTTCTTCGTATCAACATTCGCAGCAGCGTTAGTATATTCGCTCATCTTGTCGAAGCTTAAGTATTGATAGATGTCAGCTGACATACTATCAATTTGAGCTGCATATTGTTGGTATTCTTCTGGAGTTGGTAATTTACCCAATACAGCAGCAACAGATGCAAGTTCAGCAGAAGCCAAGTAAACGTTAGCCCCCTGACCTAAACGGTTCGGGAAGTTACGTGTAGACGTCGATACACAAGTTGTGTTCGGAGCTACACGTGCCTGGTTACCCATACATAATGAACAACCTGGCATTTCAGTACGCGCACCAGCTTTACCATAAATATTATAGAAACCTTCTTCCATCAACTGATGTTCGTCCATACGCGTTGGCGGAGCAATCCACAAACGAGTTGACAATGCACCACCTGGAACTTTCTCTAACAATTTACCAGTCGCACGGAAGTGACCAATGTTTGTCATACAAGAACCAACGAATACTTCGTCAATTTTCACGCCTTGAACGTCAGAAAGAAGTTTTGCATCATCTGGATCGTTCGGGCAGCAAAGAACAGGTTCTTTAATGTCAGCTAGATCGATTTCATACACTTTCGTGTATTCAGCATCCGCATCCGCTTTAAGCAGTGATGGATTCGCTAACCATTTTTCCATGTTCTCAACACGACGAGCCATTGTACGCGCATCGCCATAACCTTCAGAAATCATCCACTTAAGCATAGTGATGTTTGAACGAAGGTATTCAGCAACTTTCTCTTCAGAAAGCGTGATCGAACAACCAGCAGCTGAACGTTCAGCAGAAGCATCAGACAATTCGAATGCTTGCTCAACAGTCAGGTCAGTTTCCATTTCTGTCAAATCGATCTCAAGGATACGACCAGAGAAGATGTTTTTCTTACCTTTCTTCTCTACAGTTAAGTCACCCGCTTGAATTGCGTAGTAAGGAATTGCATGTACCAGGTCACGTAGTGTGATACCAGGCTGCATTTTACCTTTGAACTTCACAAGTACAGATTCAGGCATATCAAGTGGCATAACACCAGTTGCTGCAGCAAAAGCTACTAGACCAGAACCCGCCGGGAACGAAATACCGATTGGGAAACGAGTATGCGAGTCACCACCAGTACCCACAGTATCCGGAAGAAGCATACGGTTTAACCAAGAGTGGATAATACCGTCACCTGGACGTAAAGACACACCACCACGGTTCATAATGAAATCAGGAAGCGAGTGTTGCATTTGAACGTCAACTGGCTTTGGATACGCAGCGGTATGACAGAAAGATTGCATAACAAGGTCAGCAGAGAAACCTAGGCAAGCCAAGTCTTTCAATTCGTCACGCGTCATTGGACCTGTTGTATCTTGCGAACCAACTGTGGTCATCTTAGGTTCACAGTAAGTACCTGGAAGTACACCTTGACCTTCAGGAAGACCACAAGCGCGACCAACCATTTTCTGTGCTTGAGTGAAGCCTTTGCCAGTTGCAGCAGGTTGAACCGGAGTACGGAACAATGTAGATACTGGAAGACCTAAAGCTTCACGTGCTTTAGTGGTCAAACCACGACCAACGATCAGGTTAATACGACCGCCCGCACGAACTTCGTCTAGAAGTACAGGTGTTTTAAGATCAGCTTCAGCAATTACAGCACCGTCTTTAGATGCAGAAACTTTCGCAGCAGCATGATCGATTTTAAGAACGATTTCATCGCCCATGTTCATGTTGCCAACATCGATCTCGATCGGTAATGCACCCGCATCTTCCATCGTGTTGAAGAAAATTGGCGCAATTTTAGAACCTAGGCAGTAACCACCGTCTTTTTTGTTCGGGATATGAGCAATGTCATCACCAAAGAACCAAAGCACAGAGTTGGTTGCAGATTTACGAGATGAACCTGTACCAACAACGTCACCTACGTAAGCAACTTGGTTGCCTTTCGCGATCAATTCTTTGATTTGGTTTAATGGACCAACTTCACCAGGAACTTCCGGGTTGATTCCGTCACGTACGTTTTTCAACATTGCATTTGCGTGCAATGGAATGTCCGGGCGGCTCCAAGCATCTTGTGCAGGTGACAAGTCATCAGTGTTGGTTTCGCCAGTGACTTTGAAAACTGTCAGTTTGATTTCTTCAGGAACGTCTGGACGTGAAGTAAACCATTCAGCATCAGCCCAAGACTGCATAACAGCTTGTGCATTTGCATTACCCGCTTTTGCTTTATCAGCGACATCGTGGAATGCATCAAATACAAGAAGCGTTTTCTTAAGCGCTTCAGCAGCAAGCTCAGAAAGTTCAGCGTTGTCTAAAAGTTCAACTAAAGGCGCTACGTTATAACCACCAAGCATAGTACCTAGCAAGTAAACCGCACGTTCTTTAGAAATAAGTGGAGAGGTTGCTTCGCCTTTTGCCAATGCAGCCAAGAACGCAGCTTTTACATATGCAGCTTGGTCAACACCTGCTGGTACACGGTTTTCAAGCAAATCTACCAAGTATGCTTCTTCACCAGCTGGCGGGTTAACTAGTAGTTCAACTAATGCAGCGGTTTGGGCATCGTCAAGTGGCTTCGGTGGGACTCCGAGTGCGGCACGTTCTTCAACGTGTTGGCGGTAAGCTTCTAGCACAGTGTTATTCCTCTTTTTTAAAAAATTACTTATGAATTCCTGCTTATTCCAAGCTTCACAAATAATATGGACTCCGAAATTTTACTAAATTTCCAGTTAAAAGTTAATGCAACTCAAGTGTTTCTTTGTGATGCTCGTTATTTTATAACTAAATGATGCTCTTAATGATTATTCAATAATCACTTTTAGATCAGATCTCAAGAAACAAGCCTATGAGCAGGCCCTTTTAACTGAATTTAATGCATAAAAAAGGCAACCATGATGTTGCCTGATTTGAAGTTAAAAAGATACTCCACCTTAGTGTACAGTGGTCGAGTTTAAATATTGCTGATATGAATCCCGGCAGCCTTTGAATTTCACCACGCATTCATCTTCACACATCGTGCTGTGATTATTGCTGGCAAAGGAAATATCCACCTGATACAGCTTTTTTTCTTGTTCTAGCACCTTCTTTAAAAATACTTTGTCGCCTACGCTCAGGACATAGCGACTACCAGCAATAATGACTACACCATGTTCATCTTCTAAGAGCAGATCAGAATGATGTAAATATCTGACGACTTGCATATTGTGTTACTCCTCGGGTAATTGGAGTTAAATTCATTATTCAATATAAAGATAAGTATTTCTATATTTTAGATTTAGAAATTGTCACAAAGTGTACATTTTGCTTAGGCTATTTTTTTATTATTAAGTAGAGGTTTTTTTGTCTTTTATTCGGGTTGATACTTTTTTAAAGAGATGTTGCTATGCCTGATTCAGCCATTAAAAAACCGTTCCCTAGAACGGTTTGTAATCTGGTAATTCATCATGCGGCGTGGCAATACATTTTTCAGTAAACTCAGCGCGGACTTTTTCACGGGCTGCTTTTACATCTGCCTTAATCTCTTCGGCTGGAAGTGCGTAGACTTCATCAATAATGTTCAGAATAAAACCTTTGGTGGTTTCATCATCGATCTTGAGGGCATGCTCGATTGCTTTCTCTTTCTCAATCGCATTCTGACGATCCAGCATAATGGTCCGCGCGGCATTCCCCACACTTCGACAATAACCTTGCCACTGCTCTTCAGGGGTTAAGGGTTTCTTCTCGGCACAACCGGCCAGAGCCAGCATAAACGATAAAGCCAATAACTTTTTCATGAGTTTCTCCTTCCGAGGGGCAATATAAAAGATCGGGGAAGATTTGTCATTTAAAATGCCAGTATGACTCTAAATTTAAAAAAGCCCATCAATGGGCTTTTGTTTTTTAAATACTTAACCGCATGAAGCCTGAATAATTTTTTTGCTGGCAGGATCTACGGTTACTGTCACACGCTCTTCACGATAATCCATGGTGACTGCTTGACCCGGCTCGACCATACGTACAATCTGCGCCTGGGTTTTCTGTTTGATTTGCGCTTCAGTCAGGTTGGACTGACCAACCAATGTCATCGCCTGATCGGCAATACATTTAGGCTGGTTCATATGCAGCAACTCCCACTCTTCTACCACCTGTCCATTCTTTAAATGACAATATCCAACCTGGCCATTACTTTCATTACGTATTTCAAGCTTGCCACCCTGATTGACACAATAAGTGCTCGCCGGATTTGGCATACCTATTTTAGGCGCTTCCGTTTCTGATTGTGGTGTAGTGGTACAGGCGCTTAAAGCAACCGCCAGCAAACCGAACAGCATTGTTTTTTTCATGAGCGTGTATTCTTCTTCAATAATTCTGCACTAATTTAGCATATTTCCATACCTTTTCTAGGCACAAGTCTGTGTACATTGTTAATCAAACACCTTCAATAAAGTTTAAGAATAAAAGTATTGCTAAATTCAGTATTGCTATCTTGCCAACTATTTGATTGCTGAAGCTAGAGATGCGTGGAATCTGTTTAAATTGAGACGAATACTAATTTAGCGTTCTCAATTAAGTGATTCTTCATTCCATTATCAACACAATGTCATTACATAAAGTTTAAATAACTGCATTTTTAGATTTGTGATCTTTGCCAGATTGATTTACTATTTGATTGAATTTTAAACTTTCTACTGGCATGACAGACGATCTCCAACTCTCCCTCAAGGAATATCTTGCGACAGTTCAGGAAGTGGTCAAACTCACTTTCGATACGCCGGTATGGGTCAAAGCTGAGATTCGTAACCTTAGTATCAAAGCAGGTCATTATTATCTGGAACTGGCAGAAAAAGAGGCTGATAGCGATCAGGTCATTGCCAGTTGCCGAGCCACCATCTGGAAATTTAGCGCCCAGAAAATTGTCACTCAATTTGAACGTGAAAGCGGGATTGAATTAAGTCGTGATCTCAAAGTTCTGATTAAAGTCAAAGCCAATTTTGATCCACAATATGGTTTTTCTTTAAATATCGTCGAGATTGACTCGGGTTATACCTTGGGTGATATTGCCCGGCGTTATCAGCAGATTATTGACAGGCTAAGCGCTGAAGGGCTGATTCAGCGTAATAGAAACCTGCCCAGCCCTTTTGATTTGAACCGAATTTTAGTGATTGCTCCCGAAAACGCAGCAGGTCTCGGAGATTTCAGAAAAGATGCCGATGCACTACATCGTGCGCAAGTTTGCGAGTTTATCTATCACACTGCGACTTTTCAGGGAAATTCTGCCCCGCAAAGCATTATGCAGAGTCTGGCACAAGCTCTGAAACAATGGGCGAAAACCTATGACACTGCGCCAGATTTAATCGTCATTATTCGGGGTGGCGGAGCAGTCAATGATCTGGCTTATTTAAATGATTATGATCTGGCTGCCCTGCTCTGTAAACGCTCGGTTCCGATTTGGGTGGGCATCGGACATGAAAAAGACCACACCATTCTGGATGAGATTGCGCATCGCTCCTTTGATACTCCGAGTAAAGTCATCGCCGGAATTCGCAATCATATAGTCGAACTCACACAAGATGTCTTGAATTATTTACAGCGGATTCAGCGTTTATCTCAACAGCAAATTCAAGCCTACCAAAATCAGAATGATCAATTCTTAAAACTCATTCAAAGTCTGGCCAACAGCCAAATTATGGATGCCCTGCAACGTCTGCAACAGATCAAGGCCAATACCTCCAGTCTGGCTCAGCAACATACCCAACTAATCAATCAGCAGCTAGATGCCCTGATGCGGGAAACGCTATTGCAAAACCCACGACATGTTTTATCGAAAGGTTATGCCATCGTACGTCAGCAAGAACATGTGGTGGGTTCTATCAACCAGATTCAGCCCAGCGATCCGGTTCAGGTAGAACTGCAGGATGGCATTTTTTCAGCACAACTTATACAGGTACTTCCCCATGACTCATGATACTTTAAGCTTCCAGCAAGGCTATGACATCTTGAAAAAGAATGCGGAATTGCTCGAATCTCAGCAAGAACCGGACATTGATAATCTGATGAAAATCGTGGAAGAATCCATGAGCGCCTATAAAGCCTGCAAGGCACGTGTTGAAGCGGTGCAAAGTGCGCTAAATGACACATTTAAAGATTAGTGATTGAATGACTCTAGTTGAGTAGCTTAGGCTATTTAAGCATCTTTATATCATAAAAAACCCTCAAAAAATGAGGGCTTTTTTCAATTTAATTTACGCTATGAATATCCAGTTCCTCATTACTTGCCAATACGACAGAGGCTAAAATTGGCACCCCCAGAATAAAGGGTACAGCGAAGATCCATAAAACCACAGTCACTTCTGGATCAAAGAAAAATTGAATCGAAAGCGCAGTCAAAATAAGTACAGCGAATAGAATCATTGCAAAACGGATTATAAATTTAGTTGCCATGCGAACATACTCTGATGAGTGAAATTGTACTTTCAATATACACCTAATTTTATTAAGGCTTTATTGATTTTCAATTTATTATGATCTGATTTGATTGATTTTTTATATTTTAGCGCTGATTTATTGCTTCATTCATTTTTCTTAAGGATGTAACAGAAACATAATTTCAGCCATATTTCACAACTTTTTTGCAGCCCATTGCGCTTAAATTCTGATATTCATTGCTTCTACAGGTGTATACCCAAAGCACTGTACTTCATGACAAAGAAAATCACGAACATAAAAAGCCCAATATTGAATTGGACTTTTTTCTTTACTCTTCAACTTCTATGGGATTACCATCTTCAGGGCGAATATGCCGCGTGCCATCATCTGCAGGATCAACACTTGAACCATCTTTGGTAATCGTGTTGTACAGCTCATCCTCTTTCTTATCATCGATAAACTCTTCATCTTCGAAATCTTGAGGCTCATTGTCATCATCGAAGTTTAACGGCTTTTCTTCATCTATCATGGCGATCCATCACTTCTATAACCCAGAAAATATCATGCTCAAACATTTGATCGTTTCATTCAAGGGACAAGCATGATCATTTGTGTAACCGGGTCTATATTGCGGTTTTCAAGCCAGATACATATCAATAGATACTAGCGTTCTTTGATAAGTCATTTTTTAATCATTATAAATAAAATACCCTCATCCTCTTGCGAAGCAGTGCTTCTCATCCCAGAAGGATGAGGGTATTTTCAGCATCTATTTAAATATGAATAAATTGAACATTTTTTGATCAATTAAAGATATCTAATGAAATCTAGCAATCATTTAAAAATATTTATCTGTCCTTATGATTAGAAACGCCAGTTATAGAACAAGTCAATTGCACGTTCTAAGGACTGACTCGCTTCCAAGTAAAGACGCTGATTCACCTGATAACGTAAAGTCAGCTTGTTCACCGGGGTAAACACCCCAACACCATAACGAAGATATAAATCAGGGGTAATATAGCCGGTCACCGACACCTGGGTATCATCCCCTGTTCCTTGTGCATCTAGTGCCAAACCACTCAAGCCAAACGTCCGTCCAATCTGGTTGGTCAGCGCGCGGGTTCCACCCAGGCCCAGACTGATACCTGCTGCGGCAATGGTATTATTCACATCAGATCTGAATCCTTCAGCCTGACTTAAACCGGATGCACCTTCGTTGATACGACCAGTAATCAAGGCATTTAAAGCTTCCTGCTCTGACAAGCCAGCATCATTATAAATCTGAATATTTGGACTTGAAGCAGTGCCCGTCACCCGTACCCCGACCGTACTTCCCTGAACCGACTTATTGGCATCAACATCCAGCGTCGGATTGGTCAACTCACCATTAAAACGGGCAATGGCACGGTTCAGATCCAGACTCTGACCATAAGCTTCGATTTTCACCCGCTGTGATACCCCGATCGCACCATTGGCACGCATCGCAGTTTCCAGACCCCGCTGTGACAGATTGACCCGGCCCAATAGCGGAATACGGCTATCAAAGCCCTGAAATATCACCTGATCACCCAGAGAAACCGCCACATCAGCCCGAATATCCCAAGGACGGGCAGATTTGAGAATAGCCAGCTGGTCATCACCTTCACGCACCACACGTACATCTGAAGAAAGTCCGACCACAGGTTCTGAGGCTTCAGGCATAGAAATTAGTGCACGTGGCACATCAACCGTACCACTTAGACTCAGCTTTTTATTGAATGGATACATGTCCAAGGTTAAATCGGGCGTAACCACGGCAGTAATTAAAGGTGCCTGACGAATCAGCAGATTTTCACCTTGCAGTTTTAACTGTACTCGCGGATCACCTTTCCAGTCGACTGAACCGGTCAATTTACCCACGCCACGACCACTGTTAAATGCACCATTAATACTGGCAGAATTCTGACGTATCGATGAATACAACTGCACATTGGTCAGATTCACCGGCAAGGAGATCAGGCTGATCGAAGCATCTTTGACTCGAACCTCACCTTCCAGCAAAGGATCAGTTAAGGTTCCACTCACTTTTCCGGCATAGGACAAGGTGCCATCCAGATTACGGATGTCCTGAATAAAGGGTTTAAAGACTTTAAGCTGCACCTGATTAAAGGCAATTTCGCCACGCATCGGTTTACTGTCCCGATATGGATCAATAATGACATTGGCATACCCTGTCCCGATATCCGGAGTTTTTACATCCAGTCGAACTTGTAAGCCTTCTGCGACACTTTTTGCCACCAGACCCACTTCATCATATTTTAGGGTAGAACCTAAATAATCCGGGTCTTCCGAAGATAAGCCGACCACACCACTTCGGGTGACCAAACGCGCATCAATTTTTGGTTTAGCACCTTGCGCCCAGGCTGCCTTGGCATAACCATTCACTTTACCGGTCAATGCCAGTCCTTCAGGCAGGAATGCACTGAAATCATCCAGATCCAGGTTTTGGGTCACAAAGGATACGCTGCCACGGGTTTTATTGACCCGAATCGGTTGATCAAAACACAACTGGCTTTGCTGACTCATCCAGCAATGTGCACCGACAAACAGATCAGACTGGGCCGCATTATAAATCACTGCCGCATTTTGACGCTGTACTAAATGAGCACGCAAAGAGTCAAAATCACCTTTTTGAATCTGACCCAGCCAGTTATTTTGTGCATTAAAGCCACCGGCCAGCTGCACAAAGAATTTTGACAGTTTATTTTCTGCCTGAACTTTAAGGATATGCGCCGCACGAGTACCGGCAAGTGATATTTCCCCGCGTACAATTTCCCGTGAACCGCTACGCAAGCGATCCATTGTGGCAGTTAATAAGGTTGCTGTGGTCTGCGAGGTCGGCAACTGCCCGCGGACACGAATTTTTTGCACACTCATCAGGTTTTTAAAGGCAAAATTATCAATCGAAAGATTTGCCGAAGCCTGCAAACGTGGCTGCGCCTGCATATTGATATAGCCCTGCGCACGACCTTTTAAGCCCGGATATAACTCATACAATGCTGGTGCGTTGACTTTGAGTTGCAGATTCTGCGCATTGCCGGTGGCCTGAATCTGGTTGCTGGCATAAGACAGGAACAGGTTATTGGCTTCAAACTGCTCTGGAACAAAACCACGCTGATTTGAATTAATAATGACTGATAAATTACCTGTGCCTCGTACCGGCTTGTTATTTAACATACCGGCCAGATTCAAACGCTGGATCTGAATGCGTTTTAAGGCATCTGACCAAACCCCTTGGGTTTTTACATTGCCCGACAACTCGCCTTTCAGGTTGGCATTAAAATATTGCGGCTTAAAGCGGATTAATGAAGCGTTAATATCCCAGTCAATACCATTTGCCAGATTCACCAGACCATTGGCATTAATCTTGCCAGCGATACCATCATGACGCAATTCATTGACTCTCAATACTTCTGGTGTACCTGAAACACGCAGTTTCAGGATTCCCTGACTGGCATTTAAAGCCCCATCATAATTGACTGCATAGCCTCTAAAACCACCGCCGGCTTTTTCATTATGGAATAATAAGGCAATGGTACTGTTACCGGTCAGACGTACTGTTTCGTTCTGTTCTGCCAGGCGCCCAGTCAGGTCTACATTAGACAGTTTAATAATCTGCTGATTGGGTTGTGCATAGCCATTGGCCTTGATCTGGCCATTTAAACGGTCTATCGGTGAAGCCGCAGCGAGACTTCGGGTATTTAAGTCTTTGGCGTTTAATAATGCAGTCCATTTCAACTGGCGTTTTTCTTGTGGCAGTTCAATTCGCGCATGACCGCTTAAGCTACCTGCCTGTGCATTGGCGCTATAATTGAAGCTCGGCACATTTAGAATATTATTTTTCAGATCCAGTTTGGCCTGATACATGCCTGCTGGCAGAAGACCTTGTTCGTGCTGTTCGACTTTGGTTGCCACATGAATATTCTGCTGGCCTTCGACCAGTGCCAGTTTCACATCGCCAGACTGACTGCTGAGCCAGCCGACATAGGGTACGGCGCGGTCGATATTTTGCCAGGCAACATCCAGAAGAATCGGTTGTGCTTTATTGTCTTTAACCGGATTCTGATCCAGTTTGATATTCCAAGTTTCATAACGGTCAAAATCTACCAGCGCCGTCAGATGCAGGCCATTTTCCAGATTGCCTTTTGAGGCAATATTGCCATCCAGGCTAGGTGGTAAAAAGTCTTGTACGACTTGCGGGATACGTTCATGCTTAGGATCAATTCCGTTTAATCGTCCGTTCAGATCCCAGCTTACCTGTTCGTTCCAGCCCACTGTCCCGGCAAGGCTAACCGCACCTTTCATCAGCTGGCCATTCAGATCGGTAATATTGAGCTGATTGACCAGATCGGTATACATCACCGCGTTATACTGGCCTTGTGGAATATTTTCACCGATCAGGTCGGTACGGACGTTCAAGTCCAGACGATCGATATCTCCATTGAACTCGGCAATCCCGTCTTTCGTAAACAGTTTCTGCTCAGTCAGAATCGGCCAGTTATAATCCTTAAATTTTAACTCGCCACGCATCGGCACCTGGGGCCGCATTGGATGTACGATGGCCCAACCGGTTAATAAATCGGGTGTATTGGTCGCTACGCCTGCCTGAATCGTATCCAGCGTGCCACGCGCCCGAACCTGAATATCATGAATATTCAAGCTGTCTCTTAAAGAAGGCAGATTGACGATTGCGCGGGCATCCAGTGGATATTTGCCTTCAAACTGCATTTTACCCGTCGCTTCACGCACCGAGAGATAACCCATATCCATGCGGGAATCTTCAAAGTTTAATTCGGTACCAGACCAGAGCGCATCATTTAATTCGATATTATAAAAATCAACTGCCGTGGTTTGGGTTTTAATCATCAGATGATCAAGGAGCAGATGATCGACGCGCAGCACAAAAGGCAAACGGATGGCATTGAACTTGAAAGGTTCGCTGCTAGACGGAGTTTTATTAATAATTTGCAGGTTACGGACATCTGCTTCATTCAGATGAATTTCTTTTTTGATGATCGCCCGCCAGCCCAGTTTTACATCAGCACGATCAATTTTGACATCGACCGGTTTCAGGCTGACCAGCACATTTTTAAGAATAATTCCACGCCATAAATTTCCGCCTTCATATTCATAATGAATAATTTGCTGGCGTTGTAATACCTGATCTAGCAGGAACTTACTGCCCTGATTGGTCGAAAACAGCAGCGCCAGCACAGAGAGCAGGAAAATGAGTGAGAAAAGTACCGACAACAGGATACTTCTCAATATACGGCGCTTTTTCGGCACAACGCTATCTTGTGGTTGTTGTTCTGGCTGTGGTTGGTTCTCGACCATGATGTACCCAAATAACTATTTTTAAAAAATGATGTTTTATAGCTGCGAACCAATAAAGAAATGCAGACGAATTGGGTGATTGTCATCAGACAATCCAGTCGCCACATCGATACGAATCGGTCCAATCGGTGAGGCCCAACGTATCCCCACACCCGCACCATATTCGGTCGGATTACTGAACTCTTTATTATAAGCATTTCCGGCATCTGCAAAAACCGCAGCACGCCAGCCTTCCCTAAACTGATAGTTATACTCTAAGGAAGCAACCCCTAAGGCCTGACCACCGACTTTAAAGCCTTCAATTTCCGGAGAAAGACTCTTGTAATCAAAACCACGAATGCTCTGGTCACCACCGGTGAAATATCTCAGGTTATACGGCACTTTGGCAAAATCTTCAGTGAAGATATAACCGGCATCGGCACGTCCAACAAACTGATGATCTGCATTTTCACCCAATGAATAGATAAAACGCCAGCCTGCATTTACAATCGCCATATCTGCATCAGACAATAACGCCTCACTACCCAGCTCGACTTTGTAGGTCTGCTTGAAACCCTTGGTCGGATTGACCCGACGATCGGTATCGGTACGTGAAACTTCATAACCGACCAGTAACGACTGCTGTTCATCTTCGGTATTAAAGCGAAACGCTTCCGGAATCTGGTTAAAATCAACAGAACCATTCTGCTTCAAGCGATCCAGACGGTAACGCGCTCCAAAAGTACGCTGCCAGTTACCCAGCGGGTTTTTAATAATCCGGTCTACACCCAGCACTGCCGATTCAATTTGCAGACCTTCACCTTGAGCCACGCCATCACGTTCTTCGCGCTCATAACCACCGACAATACTGACATAATCATTCAGCGGATGGTGATAAGGAATGTTATAACGACCATCGATGGACTGCCGGATACCTGACAACTCGAGGTTGGCATCAAAAGAATGTCCGCGCTTATTTACAATGGCGCGGCGGTACTGACCACGTAGACGGATATTGGTATCTGTTCCATAACCCAGACCCAGTTCAGCACTGTTTAAACGGTCTGCATTTAAAGTCACAATCACTGGAACTTTCTTCTCTTCCCGCGCTTGTGCCTTTAAACGCTCCTGCTCATTTTCTTTGGTCTGCTGCTCGACCCGCAAGCTTCTTAAATTTGGATTTTCCTGATCGCGGCTACCGGCAAACTGGTCTTCATCGACGACATTTTGAGTGACTTCTTTAGCAGATGCCACTGAGCGATCAGGCTGTGTCGCAGTCGCCTGATCTTCAGAAAGTTTCTGTTCTTCTATCAGGCTTTGAATATCCGGTGCCAGCTCCAGCTCCCTGTCAACCGGATCAGGGCGAATTGCGTCCACCAGGGTATAGTTAAAATAGCGCGAGTTGGTCAGGTTATTGGCCAGGCTATTCACTCGCCAGAAGGTATAGTCTGCACCATCTTTCCAGGTGACCAGACTTTCGAGTACATCACGATCCAGCGGAAATTCCTTTTCAGGATCACTCATTCTAAACTCGACATTGCCCAGCTTGTAACGCTCGCCTGTCTCGAAACGTAGATTTACATCGGCCGTATTTTGTGGCTGTGCAATCTTGACATCATGCAAGCGCCAGTATGAATCAAAATAACCGTTGTTATTGGCGGCAGTATTAATCCGTTGTTTGGTCTGTTCATAATTGCCGTGATTGAAAATATCGCCCTCTTCCTGCTCAGGCAAAAGACTGATGACCTGGAATTGCGGCTGTTCCGCACCCGCTCCGCTAAATTCCAGATTTTGTGTAGTGATCAGCACAGGTTCATTCGGGGTGACAAAAACCCGAACGCGACTATCAGAGATTTTTTCAAACCTGAACTGGGCATTGTAATAACCGACTGCCTGTGCCGCCTGTCGGGACAAGGTTCGCAGTTGTGGCAAAGCGGAATTAAAGTCGCCAAAAGACTCCTGGGTAAAACTGGACAGTTTGGCTTTGACATTATTTCTTAAATTCAGATAGCCTTCAGGCTCAGCTCTACGATTCAGCATACCATTGCTTTGCGCAATACCTTCGCCGTTCATAATCACCACATCCGCACTAATTCGCGGAACTCTCGCGGTCATGATCTGACGTGGCGGACGGATTTTATAAAATAGTCGTTTAAAAATATTGGGACGTTTCTCATCTTCAGCAACAAGTGGCCCCGTTACTTCTGGCAAAGTCATGCCGGCTTCATTATTTTGTACAATAATCTGGCTGTCTGCCTGAATCGATTGCATCAACTGGTCGACATTTACAGGTGCCTGATTGATTTCAAGTAACTCTTGCTGACTGATATCTGCTACGACTGTTTCAGCGGTCTGGGTATTGCGATAATTTTGTGCTTCCTGCTTGGCTTGCTCGGCCTCACGATAGATTTCATTCGCCATGTTCTGGTCAATGGACTGGATCGGCAGCTCTTCCAGATCATCGAACTGGATCGGTGTAAATACGTCCAGACCGGAGCCTGCATTTTGCTGTTGCTCCAGCATCAACATGCTGTCGACAGATGCTTCCGGCTGTATCGCTTCTTCAATTTTTTCGGTGGCTTCATTTTCAGATGTGACCAGTCCCTGTCGCATCGCTTCTTTGGACAGTTCATCTACCATTTCTGCCTGAGAAATGGCCACAGGTGTTTCAGGCTGTTCGATTTGTGCCATGCTCTGATGGGATAACATCATAAAAAAAATGCTCATACACAACTGTGCCCCACTCTGAAGTGGTATAAGCGACCCCATACTGCGATGAAGCATCGTTTTTTTAAATTTTTTCTTTGCAGGCATGGCAAACTCGAAACGAATACATTCTTTAATTGATTATTTGACCGAAAAATATAAGCTAAAGAGCTTAATTGATTGGTTTTTACCTTTACATGGCTGAAAGTATCTTACATGATTTTTCTCAATGTTTACGCATAACTGACATTTCTTAATAAAACTTAATGTAGCACGCTCTATATGAACAAAAATGAACATTTGTTAGCTTCTCGGCGCTTTTTACCGATGTTTCTGACGCAGTTTTTTGGTGCATTAAACGATAATGTATTTAAACAAGCGTTACTCCTAGTCATCACCTACGGCTGGATTCAGCAACAATCGGCCAGCATCAGCACCTTGAATAATCTGGCTGCTTTGCTGTTTATCCTGCCTTATTTTATTTTTTCAGCCACCGCCGGACAAATTGCCGATAAATACGAACGTTCACAGCTGATTCGCTATTTAAAGATTCTGGAAATTGTGATTATGTTGTTGGGAACGGTGGGTTTCCTGCTTGGCAACCTCTGGATTCTGTTATTTGCCTTGTTCCTGATGGGAACCCAGTCCACCTTCTTTGGCCCAATCAAATATGCCATTTTACCGGAAGTGCTAAAACCCAATGAGCTGATGTCTGGCAATGCCCTGTTTCAGTCCGGAACATCGCTGGCAATTTTATTCGGTATGATTCTGGGTGGTGCGGTCATTGCTGCATATTCTGGTAATCTGATCTGGATCAGTTTAACAGTCGTTGTGATCGCCCTGATTGGTTATGGATCGAGTCGTTATATTCTCAAACAGAATATCCCTGCGCCAGAACTGCAAATTGACTGGAATTTTTTCCGTACCAGCTTGCAAACATTAAAATATGCCCAGGGTTTGCCATTAGTCTTTACCATTTTATTGGGCAACTCATGGTACTGGTTTTACGGCGCAACCTATCTGACTCAAATCCCTCAACTGACCTTGCAAAATCTGCATGCCTCTGAAAATGTTGCCAGCCTGCTCTTAACTTTCTTTTCTGTCGGAATCGGGCTAGGTTCATATTTATGCCGCAAAATCGGTGGCAGCCAGGTCAATATCAAGATGGTGCCATTTGGCGCAATCGGTCTGGTGATCTTTGCCCTATATCTGGCCGCGAGTCTGGCCTTTGTTCCAGCACGTACCGGTGAATTAATCGGTCTGGCTGATGTGTTTCAGCAAGGCTGGAGTTATTACCATGTGATGCTGGCAGTGACCTTACTCGGGATTAGTGGCGGTTTTTATATCGTACCGCTTTATGCCATGATGCAGGCGCATTCTCCCCGCTCACATCGTGCGCGTGTGGTTGCAGCAAATAACATTCTGAATGCCGTTTTCATGGTATCTTCTGCTATATTTTCGATTATTATTTTAAGTATTTTAGAGCTTGATCTTAAAATACTTTTTTGTATTACCGCAGTGTTGAGCGGCCTGTTTACCCTATGGCTGCTTTTCCGACTCAAACCCATGATCAAAACCGCGAAAACACCCTTGGAGGATTAATTCATGCGTCAATATACAGGTGTCGACAAGCTGATTCATTCTTTTGATCAGGCATTACGCAGTCTCGTCCCGGGCACGACATCGGCACAACGTGAAAATCCAGCCCAACCGGTAGAAACACAATTGACGGTGAGCGATGCCCGTCATGTGGCAGGTTTGATGCGGGTCAATCATAGTGGTGAAGTGTGTGCACAGGCGCTCTATCATGGTCAGGCCATGACGGCGAAACTTCCGAATGTGCGTCGTGAGATGGAACAGGCGGCAGTTGAAGAACAGGATCATCTGGCCTGGTGTGAAGACCGCTTGAAAGAACTGGATAGCCATACCAGTCTGCTCAATCCGGTCTGGTACGGCCTGTCCTTTGGTATGGGCGCGCTGGCCGGAATTGCCGGTGATAAATACAGTCTGGGTTTTGTCGCAGAAACTGAACGTCAGGTGAGCATGCACTTGCAGCATCATATCAGCCAGTTGCCGCCGCAAGATGAGCGTTCTCGGCGCATTCTGGAACAGATGAATGAAGATGAGCTGCATCATCGGGATACAGCGTTGAAGGCAGGCGGTGTAGATCTGCCTGCTCCGGTCAAAATCACTATGACAGCTATTTCCAAACTCATGACCAAGACCAGTTATTTTATTTAAAAAGATCGATCCGATCTCAGCCCACGCATTGTGGGCTTTTTAATGTGTCTCAAATTTTGATCTAAATTTATTCGCTAAAGATATGCGATCATCCTTTATTTACAATCCATATAAAATATGAGAAATACCACAGCTTTTCATTTCAATACTTCTTGCTCATTTCCGAGAGTAAATCCAGCTGGATTTCCTGTATTTGCGCCAGCCTTTCCCATTGATGCATTAATAGATGATCGAGTTTTTCATGTAAATGCTGGATTTCCAGTTCGGCTTTTAAATTGATCTGATAATCATTTTGAGAACGTAGACGGTCTTTTGCCTCTTGTCTATTCTGACTCATCATAATGACCGGTGCCTGAATTGCCGCGAGACAGGACAGAATTAAATTTAACAGGATAAAGGGATAGGGATCGGCAGGCTAAGTTACCAAAACAACCGTATTAATCGTAATCCACAGACCCAGAAAAATTGCAAAGCAAATTAAGAATGTCCAGCTTCCGCCAAAAGTTGCAATTTTATCGGCGAGCTTTTCGCCCAGAGTCCACTTTTGCTCTAATGCTGTTTCCACATTTTTAGTAATCAGTTCATGCTGATGCATGCTATGAATCACTTCGACCTCAAGATCTGTGACCTCACCCTTTTCCAAACTTAATAATGAATGTACATACTGCATGCGATAGCGGGTTAGATCTGTCTGACAAATATAATCTTGCGGCGTCCAGACTGGAATATCCTTGCCAATCTCTTCAGTAATGACTTTTCTGACCGTTCCCATCGGAGTAAGATCTTTCAGAAGAAAGTGCTTGCCGCACACCAAACATTTATGGCTCTCATTTTTTTCTTTCATGATAATTCTCTTTTTAAACCAGCTCACTCAGCTATAATTTTTATATAATTGTTTTTATTAAATAAATTTGATCCCTTGGATATCAATTATATATCAAGTCCGTCTGGTCTTTTGAATAAATGAATTTCACCTCGGTTTTATTTTGGATTGATAAAATACTTAACCAAGCGCACTATGATCTGATCATTCAAGGTAATTTTCAGATCGATTCAATCCTACTATCTATACATGACTTAAATTTACTATAATCATAATGATAATAAAAAAGGGCTTCATTGTGCGCCATTCATACCATCTTGAAAAACATTATATCGAACGTGCGGGCTGGCTTCGTGCAGCTGTACTGGGGGCAAATGACGGGATTATTTCGGTCACCAGTCTGGTGGTGGGTATCGCAGCCAGTGGAGCATCCACTGAAATTTTATTGGTAACCTGTGTTGCCGGATTGATTTCTGGCGCCGCATCAATGGCAGCTGGTGAATATATTTCAGTAAAATCCCAGCAAGATATTGAAACCAATGATCTACTCATGGAAGAGCGCGAACTGCAACGCCATCCCACCCATGAATTAAATGAGCTCAAAACGATTTATATACAACGAGGTCTGGAACCCGCTTTGGCACAACAGGTCGCTGAACAGTTGACCGACCATAATGCCTTGGATGCCCATGCCCGGGATGAAATTGGTATTTCAGCACATACCTCGGCTCAGCCCTTTCTCGCTGCATTTTCTTCGGCTATGGCATTTACGGTAGGTTCATTATTTCCTTTAATTTCAATCATGATTCTACCGGAACACTATCTGGATAAAGGCGTCATGCTGATTGGCGTTTTAAGTTTGGGGATGATGGGTGCACTGGCGAGCTATGCCGGTGGAGTGAGCGTCTGGAGAGGTGCAGTTCGGGTGATGCTGTGGGGAATTATCGCCATGTTATTTAGCGCCTGGATCGGATCATTATTTAATGTGTCTGTTGCCTAAATATGGGTTTATTTTTTAGTTAAATACAGAATAGGATTGAGCGGTTCTTCTATTAACATCACTGAAAAATGTTTTTTCGAAAAACTAACGGCTCTAACAAAACTTGAGTTTATTTTAATTTACGTTCAGTTTTAATTTAGACGCTTAAACCTTAAGATCTATGTCTGAGAGGTATTGTTATGGAAACTGCGATCATTCTTGCCATCTTGGTGATCATTATCGTATTGCTGATTATTTTTTATAACAAGAAAAAGTAAAAGCGCGATGATGCATTTTTACTGCTTTGAGGATTTTTACCGAACTTAAAATAAATTCTATGGCTTCAAATCAATCACATATGAATTACCTGTCGGAAAACCATGAAATCCCCATTGGATGATATAAAGAATCACGAGGATTAAAATGACATAAGCCAAGATTTCTCATATTTTTATGTTTAAATTTTTTCTAATCTCATCTGCCCCATCTTCGCTGAATTTTTCTTTTCATATAAAAACAAAAAACTAAATCATAACAAAGCCTGATCTTGCTTGATCAGGCTTTTAAACATTCGTATTGCATAAATTACATCAGCAAAAAATTAGGTGATTTGATTTAAATCAGCTGTTCAACTCTTGGGAAACAATGTAACTCATGCTCGAATACAGGGTCTTGCCAGATATCAAACATGGGAACTTTTACATCCAAAGCCAGGGGCAATTTTTTTTCATTAAACTGCATATGTCGAAGATCTGATCCCCAGGCAATCAGATCTACATCCAGGGTAATTTGATGCGATGGACGTGTCCGCCCTGATGCCTGTTCCAGCTGTTTAAGCAGCTCAATAATTTCTGCACTCGACACCGAACTTTTTAATAGACATGCCGCATTCCAGTAATCGGCGCCGATGCCATCCCGGCAAGGAATCCTATAAATGGGAGAGAACTGGACTTCTCCCCATTCAGAAATACCTTGCTGTGCAGCTTGAAAATGTTGCTGAGGATGACAATTACTCGCTAATGCTAGAGCGAAAATCGTTTCGGTGGCGTTCAAGACGTATCCCTACAGAATTGGCTTGCGCGATAATGGCAGGCTTACGGATCGTAATATTAATCGATTCAATTGCTGTAAAGGTAGTAAAAAGTGCATTCAGCACTAACTTTGCTGCATGTTCAATCAATTCAGGCTGAGCTTCTTGAATGACCTTGGCTGAAATCTCACAAATTTCTGCATAATTCAGCGTATCTGCAAGAGCATCTGAATTTGATGCCTGTTCTAAATCGGTTTGAATGGTCAAATCCAGCATTAAAGGCTGAATAATTTGACGCTCCCAGTTAAAGCAGCCCACGACTGTTTCAACCTTTAAACCTTCAATAATAATGGCGTCCATTGGATTGCTCGAGAATATGATATTTACAACTAATCTCCCTAAATCCCTCTTTTATAAAGAGGAACTTTTATCGCTTATACTTTATCAAGCAGTGAAACACTCCTCCCTGAGCTATTTTAAAGCGCTGCTTTAAAATTTGCGCAAGGAAGGGAGGTCGGGAGGGATTAAATTAATGCTTTAACAGTAAATTCGGATCAATGTCCTGAATCATTTGCAAACGCTGATCGGCATAGATATCGGTATATGGTGCCAAAATTCGCATAAAACGGTCGAAATACAGCATTTGCTTAAACAGCAAAGCAAAGTCGCGCGGGAAGCGGATGCCGTGACGTTCACCCACAGCCACCATATCCATCATGATATCGTTCAGATCAGCCGGATTTGATGTTAACAGCTCCTGAGGGTCTGCCATCAATACGCCACTGAATAAACGCTCAAGATCCGCTGCCAGAACTTTGGTATCAATCTGCACAGCAGTCATACCCATTTTCAGCATGTTCTGTGCCATCAGCTCATAATTGGTATGTTGCAATGAATCCATAAATGCCATACATGCCGTCCATACCTCAGGCTTGAGCTGACCGACAATACCGAAATCAATAAAACCGACACGGCCATCTTCGAGCAGCATCAGGTTGCCTGCATGCAAATCGGCATGAAAACTGTTACACATCATCAAGCTGCCAAACCAAGTATTCATCGCAGTGATGAGTACTTGAGATGGATCTTTGGATACCTTTTTAACCACTTCAAAATCTGTCAAAGGCACACCGTATAAACGCTGCATGGTGAGCACACGACGGGTCGAATATTGATGATAAACCTTCGGTGCAGTCGCTGCCTGATTGTTGGTGATATTCAGGTAATTAACAAAATCATCCAGATTCTGGGCTTCTTCGATAAAATCGACTTCACGCACCATACGGGTTTTGATTTCTTCGACAATGTCGGCCAGTGACGCAAACTTGACTTTTGGTACTGCTTTTTCCAGTAACTTGGTTGCCCAATGTAGGACGTTCAAGTCAGTGTACAAAATGGTCTCTACGCCCGGTTTTTGTACTTTAATCACGACATCTTCGCCAGACACCAGTTTGGCTGCATGCACCTGTGCAATAGATGCAGAAGCTAACGGCGTTTCATCAATCGATGCAAAGATTTCATCCAGATTACGCCCTTCAAATTCAGAGGCCAACACTTGCTGGATATAACTGAACGGCAAGCGTGGAGTCTGATCCAGACAGCCCTGAAATTCTTCTACATATTCACGCGGAAATAGAGACGGCGTACTGGCAATAAACTGCCCCAGCTTGATATAAGTTGAACCCAGAGATTCAAAAGTCTCCCGCATGAGTTTGGCATTGCTTGGCTTTTCAGTAACATATTTAAAGCCCGCCTTTGCCGCAACGACCGCTGTTTCTCCCATGCGGGCAACTGAACGTATTCCATCTAACCAGATATTGTTTTTCATAATGTCTTAGGAAAAATTAATTACATGCAGTGTAGCAAAAAAATATTAATTTGCAGGCTTATCTTGCCTGACAGATCGGACAATCTGTATCTTTTTCGAAAGCGAGAATCCGCTGCTTAAAACTCAATCCATCCCATAACAGCAGTTTTTGTCTGAGTGGCATCAATCCCAAACCCAGATATAACAAGGCATGATGGGCTTGCAAGCTGGCCATCACGTTAGGCGTGGTCGCCAGTACTCCGGAATCTGCACAGCGCAGACTTTCATCGGCCTGATTCTCGGGTGGGAACAGGCAGGCATAGCAGGCCGAATCCCCTTCGAGCATAAAAAGTTGCCCTTGCAGGCCAATCGCCGAGGCACTCAACAAAGGTACATTCAGTTCTACACAGCGCTGATTAACCAGATAACGTGTCGCAAACTGGTCGCAACCATCCAGCACCAAGTCCTGATGCCGAATCACACTGACTGCATTTTCAGCCGTTAAGGCCTGATTCACATATTCAACCTGTACGTTCGGGTTAATCTGGCCCAGCCTTTTGGCGAGAGTTTCTGCCTTATAAAATCCAATATCCTGCGGCATAAATGCCAGTTGTCGCTGCAAATTACTCATCTCGATGGTATCCGGATCGATCAGGGTAATTTTCCCCACGCCTGCGCGTGCCAGAAGTTCTGCCAGTGTACAGCCTATCCCGCCACAACCAATAATGCAGACATTAGAAAATTTTAACCTTTCTTGAGCGTCAATATCCCAGCCATCCAGAAGAATCTGACGGCTATACAGATGTAGTTCAGCATCAGTGAGTTCAAATTCTGGGGAGATGGCATCCATGTTAAATGTAGACAACGTCTTTCCTTGTTTCGAAAATTTTTAACAATGATCGCAAAAATTAGCCTTACTGAAGTTTCTAAAGGCTGATAAATCTCTGGAAGATCAATCTCACAGTCAATTTACAGCATATCAATAAATGGTTCGGCAATCGTTGAGCCAAATAGCATATCAGCTAAACGCTCGGTATCAAGCTGCAGCCGCTATGGCTTGGCAAGATTTGTTGAATCACCTCAATTAAACGGTTCCGGCAAACAGCTCTTTCTCATTTATAAAAGGTGTCAGACCTGAAGTTTTTAAAATCTTTGCTATTGAATTCCCCTGTAAATCGAGCTGTCTTGTTTAGCAATTCTGTAGTCTCTGCCTGTATTTGAGTATGAAAATGTATGAGTTCAGTGAGACCTCAGGCATCTGTCTCTAAATATGATTAATCTGAAAATACCAAGCAATTTTTTCAGCTTTCATAAAATCGTATGGAGAACATACTCAACATGATAATCGTGAAAAATTATGGGAATTGATCAAGGATGTTCGTTATACCATGATCAGCCATTTAACCGACACACATGAAATCCACTCCCAGCCGATGACCATGCTGAACTCCGAGCAGATGAATGAACGTCAAAACTTATATTTCATCCTGCGTAATACCAATGATCTGGTCAAAGCAGCAGAAACAGGCCGTGGTCAGATTGGTCTGTCTTTTGCAAAACCATCAGATGGTATTTATGTGTCGATTAGTGCACATGCTCAGATCAGTACTGACCGCATCTTGATTGAGCAATTATGGAATCCCTGGGCTGAAAACTGGTTTGAAGGCAAGGATGATCCGACTGTACGGGTATTGATTGCTGAAGCGGTCAGCGCTGAATACTGGAATGTGACCGACAATAAAGTCACCCAGCTCTTTAAAGCTTTAACTTTAAAAGGTGGCGTTACCGGTGAAGCGGGTGAGCCACATGCGGAACACCAAAAAGTAAATTTACAAACCAATATTTGGTAATGGATACATTTAGCCTCTTAAGACTAAGAGGCTAAATTTTTGATATATTTAATCTTAAACCTTGTCGTAATTTCAATGTAATTACATCAACAATGTATTTCGCTTAATTTAATTCGTACTTTTGAAAATAAAATCTTGTAAAAATCAGTCCTATCTCTAATTTAAAATTTAACTAGAAAATGCTGTATTTTGTCAAAAAACCACAGGCTGCCATGGCAGCCTTTTAGCACTCAATCAAAAAAACTAACTGACTCGCTTCATTTCTTGAAGTTTGGCAATTTCCTGCTGTTTGAGTAAATTTCGCTGAATTTTTCCACTCGATGTTTTAGGTAAACACTCGACAAATTCAATCTCTTTTGGGTAGGCATGCTTGGATAGGCGTGAACGCACATAGCTTTGCAGCTTCAGCATGAGTTCTTCAGTGGCTGGATAGACTGGTTTAAGTACCACAAAGGCTTTTACAATTTCTGTTCGTTCTGGATCTGGTTTACCAACGACTGCAGATTCAAGCACTTCTTCACATTCCAGCAAGGTACTTTCTACATCAAAAGGCCCCACCCGATAGCCTGAGGTTGTAATGACATCATCCGCACGTCCAATAAAATCAATACCGCCATATTCATTCAGTTTTACAGTGTCACCGGTTAAATAATACTGCCCGACAAAAGACTTTCGATTATGACCGGCATAGCCTTTAAACCACATCAAGGGTGAAGCCGAACAGTCAATTGCCAAGATTCCAATCCCGCCTTTTTCGACTTCCTGATGTTTTGGGTTCAATACCGCAAAGCGATGCCCCGGAATCGCAAATCCAGCTGAACCCACTTTTTTATGATGCTCCAAGCCATGATGATTGGCGATCACCATACCGAGTTCAGTCTGTCCATATTGATCATAAATATTCACATTTAAATCATGATTGAACCACTGGATCACTTCAGGCGTAAGCGGTTCACCTGCACTACTGACCACACGCAAATGCGAACTAATCCCTGCATCAAATTTTTCTTTAAAGCCAAAGAACATCCGGAATGCAGTTGGCGAGCCAGTCAGGTTACTGACTTTATATTTCTCAATGATATGTACAGCATTATCGACGCTAAATCCACGTTCATCCATAATGATGCTATGACCTAAACTGAGCGGGCCCGCAATGCCATAATATAGTCCATAGGCCCAACCTGGGTCGGCCAGATTCCAGAAGGAATCTTCTTCTCGCAGATCTACGGCGTGCAGCATATAGCCTTTAAAGGCCAACAACGCTTTTAAAGGTACAGGAACCGATTTTGCCAAGCCTGTGGTGCCTGAAGTAAACATCATCAGAAAAATATCATTAAATTGGCCACTCACTGGCTCAAACTCTTCTGACTGCTGCTTTAACTCGGTCCAAAAGTCAGCATCCGGATAATGATCTGCCACTGCCTGATGTACGGTCAGAATATTTGGAATATTCAGATCATGCAGTTTCAAGCGCTGCTCTTGATCGGTGACAATCAGTTGAGTAGCGGCTGTACTCATACGATGCTCAATTGCTTTACTTTCAAAGGCAGTGAACAAAGGCTGATAGATAGCACCGATCCGCCAGGTGGCCAAAATAGTAATTAAGAGTGCAGGTGTTCTTGGCAGTAGTCCAGCTATACAATCTCCTGCTTTTAAACCCAGAGAATGCATATAATTGGCCAGCTGTCCTGAAGCAGTTGCCAATTGTTCAAATGTCCACTGCTCTGTTTGACCATTTTTGCCTTCCCAGATCAGTGCGGTTCGGTTTTGGCCAAGGTAACGTCCACAACATTCAGTATAGGCATTGATGGACTCTGCATTTCCAGCCAGATGTTCCTGAACCATATTTTCAAAATTGAAATCAACATATGCTTGTTCTAGTGTCTTCATGACGACAACCTCTATCCTGTTGTATTTTTCAGGCGACCTTGCCTGAGTGTGTCCACTTATCGTTGTTGTTCCTGCTGATTCCATCAGCATAGTTTCTTCACATCTAATTCATGCCTGATGACTAAGACATGAATCATGCTGCTTTATTTATCTTCTGCGTACTGTCTGTCTTTAGCTAATCAGGGTTGCTTGATCCTGGCAATTTCCATATCCATCAACCGAAATGCCAGATTTGAATATCGACCAAAATCTATTTTTTAATCAAAATCAACGTTGACAGACTTCACGCGCAATCACCAAACGTTGAATATCCGATGCACCTTCATAAATTTGGCTCACGCGCACATCACGGTAAATACGCTCTACTGGAAAATCAGAGACATAACCGTAGCCACCATGAATCTGAATCGCATCGGAACAGACCCGTTCTGCAATGGTTGATGCAAACAGTTTTGCCATTGAGGCTTCTTTTAAGCAGGCTAAACCAGCATCTTTTAAAGTTGCCGCATGCAAGGTCAGCTGACGTGCCGCTTCAATTTGTGTCGCCATATCTGCCAGCCTGAAAGCCACTGCCTGATGCTGCACAATTTCTACACCAAAGGCTTTACGTTCATTGGCATATTCCACCGCTGCATCCAGCGCAGCCCGAGCCATCCCGACTGATTGTGCTGCAATACCAATACGACCAGATTCAAGATTGGACAAGGCAATTTTGTAGCCTTCACCTTCCTGACCCAGCAGGTTTTCCACCGGAATCCGGCAGTTATCCAGAACAATCGTCGCGGTATCGGAACAATGCTGACCCATTTTCTCCTCTAGGCGTGACACGATATAACCCGGTGCATCGGTCGGTACCAGAAAACATGAAATGCCTTTTTTCCCTGCCAATTTATCTGTCACAGCAAAGACTAATGCGATCTGTGCATGTTTGCCCGTGGTAATAAACTGCTTGGTGCCATTAAGTACCCATTCATCGCCATCACGTTCGGCCCTACATTCTAAAGAACTGGCATCTGAACCGGCCTGAGGTTCTGTCAAGCAGAAACAACCCAGCCATTCACCGGTGGCCAGTTTAGTTAAATACTGCTGTTTCTGTGCTTCGGTGCCATAACGCTGGGTAATCCCACAAGGCAAAGAGTTCTGCACACTGATAATGGTCGAAATTGCGCCATCTCCTGCGGCAATTTCCTCAAGTGCCAAAACCAGAGAAACATAATCCAGACCTGCACCGCTCCATTCTTCAGCAACGGTCATACCCAGTGCGCCAAGCTCACCCAGTTCTTTGAGTTCTTGTGCAGGAAATTGTGCTGTTTTATCGCGTAAGGCCGCTGTTGGTTTCAGTTTCTGCTGCGAATAATTGCGCATCATGTCCTGAATCATTTTTTGTTCATCATTTAAAATCATTGAACTTCCCTTTCTATATCTATTTTATTTACTTCAAGCTTTTTACTATTGAGATCGTTGGAACGTCAGTTAAGGCGGCATGGATGTCGCCTGCGAAACTGAGATACAGGGATGTATCTTCAGTTTCGCAAAGGATTTTTGTTTCTTTTGATCCTTCAAAAGAAAATGCATGCTTAAACAAAGTCATTTAAATTCAATGAGAAACTGGCAGCTGTGCAAATCATCATGTCCTATATAAATCGAAGACTTATTTAGGCTGCATGCGAATCGCGCCATCCAGACGAATCACTTCACCATTTAAATAGCTATTTTCAAAAATATGCCCCACCAGCTGGGCAAATTCCTGAGGTTTAGCCAAACGTGATGGGAATGGCACCATTTGTCCCAAAGCATCCTGAACATTTTGCGGCATACCTTTTAGCATCGGGGTTTCCATAATGCCCGGGGCGATGGTCATCACTCGAATGGCTTCACGTGCCAGTTCACGAGCCAAAGGTAAAGTCATCGCCACCACTGCACCTTTGGAAGCAGCATAAGCGGTCTGGCCAATTTGACCATCATAAGCGGCGACCGAAGCGGTATTTACAATCACGCCACGCTCTTCTTCACCAGATTGCAGTTCATATTTTGCAATTAACGCCGCTGCATGACGTAGCATATTAAATGTGCCATTCACGTTAATATTCAGCACTTTTTGGAACATCGCCAATTCATGAATACCGTTACGCCCCAGCACTTTGGCAGAAGGTGCAATACCTGCGCAGTTGATCAAACCATTCAGTTGAGCATACGCATTTTCGACATGTGCAAAGAACGTTTCTACGGCCTGCTCATCGGTGACATCTAGCTGTACAAATTCAGCCTGCTCACCCAGTTGTTGCTGTAATGCCTCACCCTGCTCTTGATTCATATCGACCAGAATCACTTTGGCACCGTGTGCAACCAGATGCGTGGCTGTCGCTGCACCCAAACCCGATGCTCCCCCGGTAATCACAACGACTTTTCCCTGAATTTTCATATTTCTTCCCTGATAATTTTCTATTTGAGATACGACTTAATATGCAGAGTAAACAGAGTTTTTATTCTGTACAATTTCCAAATATTGCATCTTGCCTGAGGTATTTGGACAATAAAAATGAGGATGTCACACTGAACATGCATAAGCCTGCACTGGAATATAGCAAAGGGACTATTTCGATCGACTTGGTCAAGGAAGCCTTGCTCGATGCCAAACGATTAGAATTTGATATCTCTACTATTCTGAAAAAAGCCAATATTCCAGCCGAAGTACTCAATGCACCTCAAGCGCGCGTGTCGGTAAGCCAGTTTGCCCAATTATGGACAGTGCTTGCAGACAGCATGAATGACGAATTTTTTGGCATGGACAGTCATGCCATGCGCCGTGGCAGCTTTAAATTGCTTTCAAAAATGCTTATGCAGGCAGATACACTGGAAAAGGCGCTACAACACATTTTGCAATTTCTCAACTTGATTCTGGACGATCTGCAAAGCACGCTTCTCGTTGAGGAACACTATGCCTATATCGTGATTTATGATTTAAAATCTACAAAACGCATGTTTAGTTATGCGACCTATCTGATGCTGATTCATACCTTGATCTGCTGGTTAAGTGGACAACGGATTTTGCTGAATCAGATTCAATTAAAATGTCCTGCACCACTCGATGATTTTGATTATAAAGTCCGTTTTTGTGAACAGATTGAATATCAGGCCAATGAAAACTATGTGCAGTTTGATGCAAGCTATCTGCAACTGCCGATTAAGCAGGATGCTCAATCCTGGTATCAGTTTATTCAACAAACGCCTCACAATTTATTGGTGCGTTTTAAAAATCCTTATGCACTCAGCACCCAGATTCGCAGACAGCTTCTGCAAGTTTCACCGTCAGAATGGCTAGAACTGAATGATCTTGCCTCAAAAATGAATATGTCCGAGGCGACCATGCAACGGCGTTTAAAAAGCGAAGGGGTCAGCTACCAGCAATTAAAAAATGAAATACGCCGGGATACCGCAATCGAATTATTGACGCGTACTGAGCAAAGCTTGCAAGACATCAGTGACCAGCTCAACTTCCAGGAATCCAGCGCCTTTCATCGTGCCTTTAAGAAATGGACTGGAGTCAGTCCGGGAGCTTATCGTCAAAATAATATTAGATAATTTATATAAATTGATACTTAAAAAATATTAATAAAATTTTATTGAAACTTAAGTTCATATTTTTACTATGATTATAAATTTCAAGCCCTGCAGCATATATTAGCAGGACTACACAGTCATCCAGAAAGCTTTGCAATTCACCTAAAAATAGCTTACTTTTCACTCAATTTATAGCACTTTGCTATTGGCTGTACTCCCAAATTTTCTCCTAAGTTGAAGGTATTTTCATGTTAAAGATGACTGATGTTCTTGAACAGAATCTTGTTCAAAACTTCGCCAATGCTTTAGTTCATTCAGCTGATCAAATCTCTGAACAGCTTAATCAAGCTATTTTAAGTGCCTCTGACTCAGCGCTTAAAGATGTTGTGGTTCAGTTCTTTAACCGTGTTGATGCAACTGAAACTGCCGCAGCCTTAGAAATTCCGGCAGATCGCATTGTCGCCCTGCAACAAGGTATTGCGCTCAAAGATGAACAATACTTGGCACATACTGTGAAAGTTGTAGCGCTTTGTCTGGCAATGGAAACCGGTGGCTTAGATCAAGTCGAAGTCTATGACTGCCTGCAAGACTATCCGATGTAATTCTTTTAAAGAATTTAACAAAAGTGATGCTCTGGCATCACTTTTTTCTTTATAGGATAGTAATAGAATGTCATTAAAAATACTGGATATTTCAGATGTTAATCTAAGAATTTAAAAAACCAAAAAAAAAGCGACCAAATCGGTCGCTCTTTTCATAAAGAAGGATTAAAAATTAATGCGGCCACTGACCCAAAGTCACCCGATCATTACCGCCATAATCTTTTACGGTACGGACCTTTTTATAACCGGCCTGCTTAAATAGATGCTGCACGGCATCAGCCTGATCATAACCATGCTCAAGCACCACCCAGCCATTGACGGTTAAATGCTTTTTGGCCTGAATAATAATGTCTTCCAAATCAGCCAAGCCCTTTTTATCCGCAACCAGTGCACGTTGCGGCTCGGTCGCCAGATGCTGCATATGCGCATCATCCGGATCGATATACGGCGGATTTGAAGCAATCACATCAAAGAACTGACGGCCAAATGGTTTCAACCACGAACCCAGAACGAATTCTACATTCTCAATATCATGTTGTTCTGCATTGTATTTGGCTACTTCAAGCGTAGGCGCATAAATATCTGATGCAACAATCACCCATTCAGGACGCTCCGATGCAAGCGATAAGGCAATGGCGCCTGTGCCTGTACCCAAATCCACCACACGGGCATCTTCAGGCAAATCTAACTTTAACACGGTTTCAACCAGCACTTCAGTATCAGGACGCGGCACCAACGTATCTTTGCTGACTTTCAGATCCAAAGTCCAGAATGGTTGTGAACCGGTGACATAAGCCAAAGGTTCACCGGTAGCAATTCGTGCCAGACCATCCTTATAAGCTTGTTCCTGCTCAGGCGTCAATTCCTGATCTTTTTTCATCAACAGATCAAATGAATCAATCTTGGTGATGTGTTCCAGCAACCAGGCATTTTCCTGACGCTCATAACTTTCAGCTTCGCCGCGTAAAGCCAGCGCTTGTAAAATATTCATTATCCACCATTCTGCTGTGCAAGCATGGCCAGCTGATCGGCCTGATATTCGCGATGCAGGCTGTCCAGCAATTCGGTCAAATCACCTTCCATGACCGCATCCAGCTTGTATAAAGTCAGGTTAATGCGGTGGTCAGTCATACGACCTTGAGGGTAATTATAGGTACGAATACGTTCTGAACGATCCCCTGAACCAACCAGATCACGACGCATTTCAGAGGTTGCAGCATCGGCAGCAGCCCGTTTGGCATTTTCTAAACGAGACACCAAAAGTGCCATCGCTTTGGCTTTGTTTTTGTGTTGCGAACGTTCATCCTGACACTCCACTACCGTGCCTGTCGGTAAATGGGTAATACGTACCGCAGAATCAGTTTTGTTAATATGCTGACCACCAGCACCTGAGGCACGGTAAGTATCAATCCGCAAATCCGAGGAATTGATTTCTACCGAAGTATCGACATCGACTTCCGGTAAGATCGCAACGGTACAAGCAGACGTATGTACACGACCTTGCGATTCGGTTGCTGGCACACGTTGTACACGATGCGCACCACTCTCAAACTTCAAGCGACCATATACACCGTCACCATTGATCAGGCAAATCACTTCTTTATAACCGCCGTGTTCACCTTCATTTTCTGACAGGATTTCAATACGCCAGCCTTGATTTTCTGCATATTTACTATACATGCGATACAGATCACCCGAGAAAATCGCTGCTTCATCGCCGCCGGTTCCGGCACGAATTTCCAGATAAGCAGAGTTGGCATCATTTGGATCTTTTGGAATCATCAGAATATTCAGGTCTGATTCAAGCGCTTCAATCAAAGCTTTATTTTCTTTGATTTCCTCTTGTGCCATTTCCTTAAAGTCCGGGTCCGACAACATGGCCTGAGCTGTTCCAATATCTTCTTCAGCCTGTCTGTACTTGCTCCAAACGCTGGTGATTTCTGTCAGGTCATTATGCTCACGCGACAGCTGACGAAAACGTTTATTGTCTGAAATTACTTCTATATCAGCCAATAATGCTGTCAGCTCTTCGTGGCGGTCAGAGAGTTGGTCTAATCGTAAACGTAACGATTCTTTCATTTTTTAAAAAATCTCAAAACATAGGCTGCAACTAAAAACCGATTTAGCACAGCGAAATCAAAAAATTGCGCCTAGTTTAACGATTCTGGCTTCTAATGAACATCATTATTGAGTAAGTCCACGCCGCTATCATTCTCTCTCGGCAGCATTTGTTAACAAATAAGATTAAAAATAGTGGAATTGCCTTTTTTATAATCGATCTTATGCTTATTTCTTGCAGATTTTACAATTCATCAAATAAAGCAGTAAATTATGGAGAAACATCTTCATATTATTCTGGGCATGATTTGTTACATTTTCCACATCGAAATAAATACAGTCCTGTTAATGGACACGGAGTGATGACATGAAACTCAACGCACTTTTAATGAGTACAGTTTTAGCTGCTGGTTCAATGATGGCGGTAAATGCACATGCAGACAGTACAGCACGTGTTGCAGCAGCAAGTGCCTTAGGTAGTGTTGCAGGTACAGCCCTAGGTAAAAACATGGGCGGCAATACTGGCGCTACACTTGGCGCAGCCTTGGGTGGTGCAGGCGGTGCAGCAGTCGCAAGTAGCAAAAAGAACCGTACTGAATCTGCAATCGGTGGTGCTTTGGGTGGCGGTGCAGGTTATACCGTAGGTAAAAATATGGGTGGTAGCAACGGTGGCTATATCGGTTCAGCCTTGGGTGCTGCTGGTGGTGCGGCACTGGGTAACAAGATTGCCAAAGATAAAGCAGCGGAAAAACGTTCTAAACACTGGAAAAAACGTCACCGTTAATTTTCTGGGCTCACTTTAGACCAGACATTAGATTTAATATTAAAGGCACCTTCGGGTGCTTTTTTTATGACCTGCTTATAAGATTCAAATTCATGTAATACATAAATTTATTTACTCAAAATCATGAATAAATTAAGGAGATAAAAATCACAATTCGCCAACATTGCCTTCATGCTGTTTGACGCTTGCTAGATTAAATTGATCTTATCAACAAATACAGCTAGATATATAAAAGGTGTACTCATGAACTATAAATCTCTAATGATCGCTGTCGTAGCAACCTCAGCCATGGGTATGACAGCAGCCAATGCGGGTAATACCACCAATACCGCCTTAGCTTCAGCACTTGGTGGTGTTGTTGGTGCGGCAGTAGGTAATAAAATGGGTGGTACAACCGGTGCAACCATCGGTTCGGCAATTGGTGGTGGTGCTGGTGCAGCAGTTGCAGCAAACAAGCGTGACCGTAATGGTGCAATTATCGGTGGTGCCCTGGGTGGTGGTGCAGGTTATGCAGTCGGCCGAAATATGGCGGGTACCAATGGCGGTTATATCGGTGCAGCACTAGGTTCTGCGGGTGGTTCAGCACTGGGTAAAAAAGTCAGTGAGGATCGCCGTTATGATGACCGCTATGACCGTCGCTACAGTTCAAAAAACTACCGCACGAATGACTATCGCTATAACAACCGTCGTCGTTAAGGCTGCACTCTCTAAGCTTCCCTCCTTAAATAAGCATCTTTGGATGCTTATTTTTTTGCCTGTTATTTTCGTTTACACTTATATCGATTTTTTTCGATATACAAATACAATGCAAAGTCGTATGCTTTTAGTCATGTCTATTTAAGAGTAATACGATGCGTACACTTAACGATACCCGGTTCTCTATCCTCGAACTGGTTCCTGTTCGTGACGATAAGACTATTCAATTCGCGCTGAACCACGCGCTGGAGCTTGCCCAGGCAGCAGAACAACTGGGTTATAGCCGAATGTGGCTGGCAGAACATCACAATATGGATGGCATTGCCAGTTCAGCCACAGCCGTTCTTTTAGGCTATTTACTGGCGAACACCAAAAGCTTAACTTTAGGCTCAGGCGGGATTATGCTCCCGAATCATGCGCCGCTGGTGGTGGCTGAGCAATTCGGAACTTTAGCGACCTTATATCCAGATCGTGTTGAACTCGGTCTGGGCCGTGCTCCTGGAACTGACCAGATGACCATGCATGCCCTGCGCCGTGGCCGTCAGGAAACTGAAGATCAGTTCCCGCAAGATATTCTGGAAATTTTGCAATATTTTAAAGATCCAGAGCCAAATCAGCGTATTGTTGCGACTCCCGGTCAAAGCACGCATGTTCCGGTCTGGCTACTCGGATCGAGTCTGTTCAGTGCACAACTTGCAGCAAAACTGGGCCTGCCTTATTCTTTTGCTTCACATTTTGCCCCGCGTATGCTCGGTCAGGCGATTCAGCTGTATCGTGAAAACTTTGAGCCTTCCGAATATCTGGAACGTCCTTATGTCTCAATGGGTGTCCCAACCTGTGTGGCAGATAGCGATGAAGAAGCAGAATACCTCGCGACCAGTGCCTATCAGCGGGTTTTGTCATTGATTCGTGGTCAGACCTTAAAACTGAAAGCGCCGATAGATTCAATGGACGGTCTATGGTCACCTGCCGAGAAAATGTCGGTTGATAATTTCTTTGCCATGGCACAGGTCGGCTCCAAAGAAACTGTGAAAGCTGGGCTGGAATCGCTTTTGGCCAGATATGATGTCGATGAGTTTATCTTCACTTGTGACATCTATGACACTGACAAGCGTCTGCATAACTTTGAGCTGTTGATGCAGCTTAAAAACGGGCAATAAATGAAAGCGACATCTACCTATTCTCAGCAATGGGTAGATGTTGTATAACTTTCAAATAAAATAGCAACAATCTGTTCAACACCGTCATCCAAACTTTTTCTATTCATTCTTCTCTCTTACTTAACACCACCGCTTTTTAATCATATTTATCTCTCCTGACTTAGAAAAAATAAGCCGCTGTATTTCTGTCAAATAGATGACTGTCTAAGTTAAATTTTCTCCTTTACCCTGCTTCTGGTTTTTGTTTATATCTAAGACAAAGAAAATCAATTATTAAATAAATTCAAGGAAGTCTAATGGCCACCAAGCAAGATCTACACGCTGGCATTTTTGAAAATCATCCCGAACATTTCCAGCTGTTTACCGGAATAAATATCGCTTCTTCCGAGCTTATGAAACTGGATTATTCAAACAAAGATATTGCAATTATTGGTACAGACCAGTTTACCGTTACCCAGCTGGATAAAATTAGTCAACATGCCGGTTCGGTGAAAGTTTTTCAGATTAATCCTGCTTTTGTGCTGCCAGGTTCAGACCGCATTCTGCAACGCATTATTAATCATCCTTTAATTGGTAAAAATCGTCGTCTATTTAACAACCGGATTAAGAGTCTGCTTTCCCTCAGATTTCTGGAAAATCAGGTACAAAACCTGTGGCTAAGACGCCAGTTAATGCCAAATCTTGCATCTTCTCCTAACACCTATCTCAAGTCAGATCATTATTATGCCGCGCTACAGCGGGAAAATTGTCAGCTGATTACCTGGCCAATCCTAAAAATTACTGAAAACAGTATTTGCTGTATCAATGGAGATCAGCATCAGGTCGATATTATTATTCATACTTATTTAGCAGAAGAATAAGCTACGTTGGCAACTCAACATGAAAAATTGATGAAATCTAGAACTCTACACCCAGGATTAATAGTGTACTTATTCAACAAATTGATTAAATAACGCTCTTTTGTATTTTTAATTATGATACTTGATATTTTTTAAATTTATAAAAATCATATATTATTTCTATAAATAAGCACTTATTGGTATTTTTTAGCTATAAAACAGAGCCAAATCAAAGTTTGGCTCTGTTTGGCTTTTTAGCCAATTCGACGTTTTAAACCCGTCATTTGCAAGACACGTGTCGAGATTTCTTCAATCGACATTTCAGAGACATTTAGGTACTTGATTCCTTCCGAAATGTAGATTCCTTCAATGGCACGCAGCTCCATCTGGCACTGGCTAAAGCTGGCATAACGACTATTGGCCTTACGTTCAGTGCGAATCGCGACGAGACGGTCTGCATCAATCATCAGACCAAACAGCTTGTTTTTATGCGGACGCAGTACCGCTGGCAAGCGATTATCGTCCAGATCTTCTTCTGTTAGTGGATAGTTGGCCACCCGAATACCAAATTGCAAAGACAAATAAATAGAGGTAGGTGTTTTACCCGAACGCGACACCCCAATCAGAATCAGATCGGCTTTATCATAATGACGCGTACGCGCGCCATCATCATTGTCCAAGGCAAAATGTACCGCATCGATACGGGCTTTATAGGAGGCAGTATCAGTCACCGCATGGGTTTGACCGACTAAAGTTGTAGGCAACACCTGCAACTCATCCGACAACTTACTGATAAGTCCTTCAAATACATCAAGATTTACGGCATTTGCGGTATTAATAATCTCCCGCACATAAGGGTCGACTAAAGTATCAAAAACCAGTGGTTTTTCACCGTCTTGCAGAGCACGCGCATTGATCTCTGCAACCACACTGGTTGCGGCTTCTTCAGAGCTAATATAAGGGATAATATGAATGTCAAACTTTACATTTGGAAACTGCGCTAATAGTGAGTGTCCAAGCGTTTCAGCGGTAATTGCCGTGCCATCCGAGATAAAGAAAACACTACGCTGAATTTGTTTACCTTCTGACATTAAAATTCTCCTCCACCATTTGTCTTAGTGCTATATAATCTTTATAGTAAACCGATCTTACATGACTGTCGCTTAGTAAAATCAAAAACCTAGATGATTTGCTATACTCTCATGCCAAGATAGTGATTAATACTGCAAAAGTGGAGTAACAACTTTGGAAGCGCGCGTAATTGGTCTGGAAAAATTAGGGAAGCACGACGTTGAACTCGTGGGTGGGAAAAACTCATCCTTGGGCGAAATGATCAGCCACTTATCCAATGCTGGTGTATCGGTGCCAGGTGGCTTTGCAACTACAGCTGAAGCATATCGTGAATTTCTCGAGCAAAGTGGCCTAAACGCTAAAATTAATGCAGAGCTTGCAGCACTAAATGTGGATGATGTGAATGCTCTTGCTGAAACCGGTGCAAAAATCCGCCAATGGATTGTGGATACTCCACTTACCTCTGAATTAGAACAAGAAGTTCGTACAGCATTTGCAGAACTTTCTAACGGCAACCCTGATATCGCGGTTGCCGTTCGTTCATCAGCGACAGCAGAAGATTTACCAGATGCTTCTTTTGCTGGACAGCAAGAAACTTTCTTGAATATTCGCGGTATTGATAACGTGCTTATCGCGATCAAAGAAGTTTTTGCATCTTTATATAATGACCGCGCAATTTCTTATCGTGTCCATCAAAACTTCGCGCATGACGTGGTTGCCCTTTCAGCAGGGATCCAACGTATGGTTCGCTCTGAAACGGGTGCTGCAGGTGTGATGTTTACCCTGGACACTGAATCAGGCTTCCGTGATGCAGTGTTTATTACCGCGTCTTATGGTTTGGGTGAAATGGTCGTTCAAGGTGCAGTCAACCCTGACGAATTCTATATTTCTAAACCGCTGTTAAATGCAGGCCGACACGCGATTTTACGCCGCAACTTGGGTTCTAAACACCAGAAGATGATTTATGGTGAAGAAGCTTCTGCAGGTAAATCAGTGGTTGTCGTAGATGTAGAAAAAGCTGAGCGTCAACAGTTCGCTCTAAACGACCAAGAACTCCAAGAACTTGCCAAACAAGCGCTGATCATTGAAAACCACTACGGTTCTCCAATGGACATCGAGTGGGCAAAAGATGGCGATGATGGAAAAATCTACATCGTTCAGGCACGCCCTGAAACAGTAAAAAGCCGTGAAAATGTCGGCACCATGGAGCGCTATCTCCTCAAACAACGTGGTACTGTGATCTGTGAAGGTCGCTCAATCGGTCAACGTATCGGTTCTGGTAAAGTCCGTATCGTGACTTCAATCAAAGAAATGGACAAAGTACAAGACGGTGACGTGCTGGTATCTGACATGACTGACCCGGATTGGGAACCAGTGATGAAACGTGCTGCTGCGATTATTACCAACCGTGGTGGTCGTACCTGTCATGCTGCAATCATTGCACGTGAACTTGGTGTTCCTGCGATTGTAGGCTGTGGTAATGCCACTGAAGTACTGGTTGACGGTCAGGAAGTGACTGTGTCTTGCGCTGAAGGTGATACGGGCTTCATCTATGAAGGTGCGCTGGATTTCGAAATCCAAACCAACTCGATCGAATCAATGCCTGCTCTTCCGTTCAAAGTCATGATGAACGTCGGTAATCCGGATCGTGCATTCGACTTCGCGCAAATTCCAAACGAAGGGATTGGTCTTGCACGTTTAGAATTCATCATCAACCGTATGATCGGTGTGCATCCTAAAGCATTGTTGAATATTGACAGCTTGCCACGTGAAACACGTGCTGCTGTGATGGCGCGTACTGCTGGTTATGCTTCTCCAATCGAGTTCTATGTAGAAAAACTGGTTGAAGGTATCTCTACTCTTGCTGCTGCATTTGCAGATAAACCAGTGATCGTGCGTATGTCTGACTTTAAGTCAAATGAATACGCAAACTTGATCGGCGGTAAGTTGTACGAGCCAGAAGAAGAGAACCCGATGCTGGGCTTCCGTGGTGCAAGCCGCTACGTGTCTGACAACTTCCGTGACTGCTTCGAGCTTGAATGCCGTGCATTGAAAAAAGTTCGTGATGAAATGGGCTTAACCAATGTACAGATCATGATTCCATTTGTGCGTACTGTGGCTGAAGCAAAACGTGTGATCGAGTTATTGGAATTGAACGGTCTTAAACGTGGTGAAAATGGTCTTAAAGTGATCATGATGTGTGAATTACCAACCAACGCATTGTTGGCCGATCAATTCCTTGAACACTTCGATGGTTTCTCTATCGGTTCAAACGACCTGACCCAGCTAACGCTTGGTCTAGACCGTGACTCTGGTATCGTATCGCACTTGTTCGACGAACGTGACCCTGCTGTAAAAGCGCTTCTTGCTCTTGCAATCCAGGCATGTCACCGTGCAGGCAAATACGTGGGTATTTGTGGTCAAGGTCCTTCAGACCATCCTGATCTTGCGAAATGGCTCATGGAACAAGGCATTGAGTCTGTATCTTTAAACCCGGATTCAGTCCTGGATACCTGGTTCTTCCTGGCTAAAGAAAAAGTGGCAACTGCATAATAGATTTTAAATAAAAAAAGACCCTTTCGCAGGGTCTTTTTTTTATGGGATGAATATTCTTTTATATTTCAAAACGCTCTTCTGAAAGTTTTAAAAATATAAGTTTTTGTATTTTGTTTCTCCACATTCAAATTGTAATGACAAACAAATACCAACAGTAAAATCATTTTTAAAGGGCAATAATTAAAGCGAATCGGATATGTTGAATGATGCACTCAAACCACCCGATCCTTGTTACACTGTTTTTGATTTGAAGCATTTTCTTCATAAATAGGATTGAAAATACTCAATTTATCTATAATCTTAACGATAAGATGGTGTTTGTTTTCAAAATAGAATTCAATACAATCTTAATTCAACCTATTATCAGTTCAAATTTATATATTGAGATTCAGTCTATATGCAGATTTACTTGGCACGAAACAATCAACAAGCTGGTCCATATACGCTCGAGCAATTAAATCAAATGCTTGCCAATCAGCAAGTCATGCTAACTGATTTGGCATGGCATCAAGGCATGGCAGAGTGGAAAGCTTTAGGTGAGCTTACCCAGGGAAAATCGGTATATCAACCTGAGGGTTATGTCGTACCAACCGCAACACCTGACACGCCTTTCCAGAACAACCCGCCTATAACAGTGTCTGGTACGCAACCACGCACCCAAGCAACTACGCAAAAAAATACACTTGCCAGTATTCCCAGCCGTATTCTGGCCAAAATTGTAGACGTGTTACTCTGGTTACCAGCGACTTTTATTCTGACTGGATTCTTCACCCCTGAACAGGAAGTCCGCTTTGCAGAATTGAACCAAGAGTTCATGAATGTGATACTCAACAGTGATGCTGATCCTACCATGGCGCAGCAACTGCAAACCCAGATGTTTGAGATGTTTTCTCAACAAGCCTGGATTGCAACTGCGGTCTATTTACTGATCATGCTGGTGATTCAAGCCTACCTTATTGCCAAATCTGGGCAAAGTATTGGCAAAAAAATGACGAAAATCAAAATTGTAGATGCTGAATCTGGTGAGAAAGTTAGCTTATTACGTGCCTTCACCATTCGTAGCGTATTCTTTATATTTCTGAATATCATCTTCATGCCCTTGAGTTTAATGATTGACTGGGCCTTCGGATTGGGTAAAAAACGTCAGACCCTGCACGATAAACTGGCAAAAACTCAAGTGGTAAAACAATAATTTTGAATCACTTAAAATGGGATGATATTCATCCCATTCTTTCTTACATAACTTTGAAATTGAAATAAAATTCCTATAAATATCCCTAAATCCCGAGCAACAAAATCGGTTTTTATTACAGGCATTTAAAGCGGCTTTAGATATAGCTTAGTTCGTCAATCTCAGGCATAATGCCCTACAACGTAGCGGTGTATTATGATTAATAGGATGTTTTGTAAAAATCAGCCTTTTTCGTCATGTGCACTTTAATCGCTATCCCATATTAAATTAGGGAATGGGACTCTTCACCGAGGTTGTAAAATGAGACAAACGATTTTAGCTGTATTGTCTTTATCTGCGATGACTGCACTCTTGACCGGGTGTGGTGGTGATATGGTACTTCTGAACTCTAAAGGTCCAGTTGCAGCAGGTCAAAGTAACCTGATGATGACTGCGATTTACTTAATGCTGTTGGTGGTTATTCCATCAATCATCATGGCATTATGGTTCGGTTGGAAATATCGTGCATCGAATAAAGACGCAGACTATAAACCTACATGGACACACTCTACTGCGATTGAAATTGTGGTATGGGGTATTCCTGTCATTATTATTGGTATTTTAGCTTGGTTAACTTGGTGGGGTTCCCACAAGTATGACCCATACCGTCCAATTGAAGCAGATAAAGCGCCATTAACTGTTCAAGTTATTGCTGAACAATTTAAATGGATCTTCATCTATCCTGAGCAAAACATTGCAACAATTAACGAATTGCGTTTCCCAGAGAAAACTCCGGTAAGCCTTCGTATCACGTCTAACTTCACGATGAACTCTTTCTTCATCCCGGCGTTAAGTGGTCAGATTTATGCAATGGCAGGCATGCAAACTCACCTTAACTTCTTAGCTGATGAAACGAGTCCAGCTGAAGGTTATCGTGGTTTCTCTTCAAACTATTCAGGCTATGGCTTCTCACAAATGCGCTTCCGTGCACATTCTGTGACTGATGCTCAATTCGCTGAATGGGTTGCTGCAGTTCAATCAGGTAATGGTACTTCAGTAAATCCTGTTGCAGTTCAAAAAACTGTTTTAGACCAAGCTGAATTTGCGACCTTACGTGACGGCAACCGTTCACAAAAACAAATTGATGCAATGGTTCGTAATGCAAGAACAGATTTAGAGAAACGACTTGCTGAAACTGCACAAGCAGAAGGCCCATATAAGACTCAGCCACATCCTGTGACTTATTATTCTTCTGTCGAGTCTGGTTTGTTTGAATCTGTGATTCACAACTATATGAGTAACTACCACGGTGCTGATCATACAGCTCCTGTAGAAGCTGCAGCGACTGATGCTGTTGCTCAGGAAGCATCTGCTTCTGAAGCTCATGTAGCAGGTGAACATGCGACTGCTTCTCAAGGAGAATAAGACATGAGCTTCTTAGGTAAGTTAGGTCCAGATGCAATTCCTTACGATCCAATCGTATTGGCAACTGTTGCAATGATGATCTTGGGTGCTATCGCAGTTGTTGCTGGTATTACCTACTTCAAAAAATGGGGCTACTTGTGGAACGAATGGTTCACATCTGTAGACCATAAAAAAATTGGTATCATGTATATCTTCGTATCTGTGATCATGCTGGTGCGTGGTTTCGCCGATGCGATCATGATGCGTCTTCAGCAGTTCCTTGCAAAAGGTGGCGGCGAAGGTTATTTACACCCTGAGCATTACGACCAGATCTTTACCGCGCATGGCGTGATCATGATCTTCTTCGTGGCAATGGGTCTTGTAGTTGGTTTAATGAACATCTCTGTGCCGCTTCAAATCGGTGCACGTGACGTTGCATTCCCATTATTGAACTCACTCAGCTTCTGGTTATTTGCCGGCGCTGCGGGTCTGATGATGGTTTCACTTGCGTTAGGTGAATTCGCTGCAACAGGCTGGATGGCATACCCTCCACTGTCAGGTATCGAATATTCTCCAGGCGTAGGTATGGACTACTACATCTGGGCACTGCAAATTTCAGGTCTAGGTACGCTATTAACGGGTGTTAACTTCTTTGTTACCATCATCAAAATGCGTGCGCCTGGCATGAAACTCATGGAAATGCCAATCTTTACCTGGACATCTTTATGTACAGCAGTATTGATTATTGCGGCTTTCCCGGTGTTGACTGCAACAATTGCAATGCTAACGCTTGACCGTTACTTCGATTTCCACTTCTTTACAAATGACCTGGGTGGTAGCCCAATGTTGTATGTAAACCTGATTTGGACTTGGGGTCACCCAGAAGTGTATATCTTGGTATTACCAGCCTTTGGTATTTACTCAGAAGTTGTTGCGACTTACTCACGCAAAGCATTGTTCGGTTACAAATCAATGGTGTATGCAACAGTAGCAATCACAGTATTGTCATTCGTTGTATGGGTTCACCACTTCTTTACCATGGGTGCAGGTGCCAACGTTAACGCGTTCTTCGGTATCATGACCATGATTATTGCGATTCCTACAGGTGTGAAGATCTTCTCTTGGTTGTTCACCATGTACAAGGGTCGTATTGTTTACACTACCCCAATGCTATGGACACTTGGCTTCCTTGTGACTTTCGGTATCGGTGGTTTAACAGGTGTATTGATGGCGGTTCCACCAGCGGACTTCCTGGTACACAACTCTTTATTCCTGATCGCTCACTTCCATAACGTAATTATTGGTGGTGTAGTATTTGCGATGTTCGCAGGTATCATCTTCTACTGGCCGAAAATGTTCGGTTGGAGACTGAATGAAACTTGGGGTAAAGCAGCATTCTGGTTCTGGTTCTTCGGTTTCTACTTTGCATTCATGCCACTTTATATCCTTGGTTTCATGGGTATGACTCGTCGTCTGAATACATTTGACAACCCAGATTGGGACCCATATGTAAATATCGCGATGTTCGGTTCAGTTCTTGTTGCACTTGGTATCGTATGTTTCGTTATGCAAATCGTGGTTGGTTTCTTACAACGTGACCAACGTCTAGATTTGACTGGCGACCCATGGGATGGCCGTACGCTTGAATGGTCGACATCTTCTCCTGCTCCGTTCTATAACTTTGCTCATCTTCCAAAGATCAATGGTATTGATACTTTCTGGGTTGAGAAAGAAAATGGTGTTGCATATGCAAAACCAACGAAGTATGAAGATATCCATATGCCAACGAATCGTGCTGCTGGTTTCGTTATCGCGATGTTCATCACTGTAATGGGCTTCGGTTTAATCTGGCACATCTGGTGGTTAGTAGTTGTTACGTTCATTGCTTCTATCATTAGCTTCATCGTGTCTTCTTTCACCAAGAAAGTGGATTACTATGTTCCTGCTGCTGAAGTTGAGCGTATTGAAAACGAACGCTATGCGATTCTTGAAAAACACTTGAAGAAGGACTAAGACAATGGCTGAAGTACTTCATCACGATAACCACGGACACGATGAGCATCATCACGATGATACTGACATCACCGTCTTTGGTTTCTGGACTTACTTGATGAGTGACCTTGTCCTGTTCGGTACACTCTTCATTGCGTTCGCTGTTTTAAGTAGCCACATTCCTGTGGGTACTCCAAGTGCGAGAGACCTGTTTGGCGACTCTTTAGGTTTCGTTCTGACTGAAACCTTCGCTCTCTTGATCTCTTCTGTAACCTTTGGTTTTGCAGTTCTTGCTGCATACAAAAAAGACGTTGCAAAAGTACTGACTTGGTTAGCGATTACTTGGGTATTCGGTGCTATCTTCATCGGCATGGAACTATATGAGTTCAATCACTTAGTTCATGCGGGTCACGGTCCAAGCACAAGTGCGTTCTTATCTGCGTTCTTTACCTTGGTAGGTACGCACGGTATTCACGTAACTTCTGGTCTGGTCTGGATGATCGTGTTAATGGTTCAAATCAAGAAATATGGTTTGACTCTTGCAAACACGCGTCGTCTAGCTTGCCTAAGCTTGTTCTGGCACTTCCTTGACATCGTTTGGATCTGTGTATTCAGCGTAGTTTACTTGATGGGAGTTCTGTAATGAGTCACGATCACAACTCAGCTGGTGCATCACACGGTAACGTTAAGCAATATACAATTGGCTTCGTACTTTCTGTCATCCTTACCGTAATTCCATTCGGTATGGTGATGGCAGGCGGTTTTGAACGCGGTATCTTGATTGCAGTAATTGCGATTACTGCGGTTGCTCAGATTCTTGTGCAGTTAATTTACTTCCTGCATATGAACTCTTCTTCAGAGCAACGCTGGAACGTGATTGCGTTCGTGTATACCATCTTAACCATCGCTATTCTTTTAGTAGGTTCTGTATGGATCATGAATTACCTACACTACAACATGATGATCTAAACTGGTCGTCATGTTGAAAAAGTATTTATTCCTGACTAAGCCAGGAATTCTCTTCGGTAACTTTGTTACCACTTTGGGTGGCTACTTCGTAGCCACTCAAGGTTCTGTAGATTTCCTTCTCCTGCTTATTACCCTTCTCGGTACTACGCTTGTCGTAGCATCAGGATGTGTGGTCAACAACGTGATTGACCAGGACATCGACCAAAAAATGCAGCGCACACAAAATCGTGCTCTGGTCATCAAAACCATCTCTGAACCTGTTGCCCTGGCTTTTGCTCTGGTCTTAGGCCTCATTGGTTTTAGCATTTTATGGTTCTGGGTAAATGCGTACGCTTTTCTTTTCGCGGTGATTGGTTTTGTTGTATATGTTGGTTTCTACAGCCTATGGACAAAACGAACCACAATTCATCAAACTGTAGTCGGCAGTATTTCTGGTGCAGCTCCGCCTGTCATTGGCTATACCGCTGTGGCCAATCAATTTGACCTGGGTGCATTACTGATCTTTTTAGGTTATGCGTTGTGGCAAATGCCTCACTCATGGGCAATTGCGGTTTACCGCTTTGATGATTACAAAAATGCAGGCATTCCCATTTTGCCTGTGGCGCGCTCGATTCATCGTACCAAGATCGAATCACTTTTGTATGTGGTGTTATTCACCCTGACCATGAATGCATTATTTGTATATGGCTATGCCAATTGGTTGTATGCAGTCATTTTAAATCTATTGTGCATTTACTGGTTGTATATCGGTGTCATTGGATTTAAAGCTGAAAATGATCAGCTTTGGGCAAAGAAATATTTTCTGTTCTCTGTCATCCTGATTACCGTGATCAGTATTGTATTTAGTTTTACTTCAACTGCGCCATCTACACAGATAGTATTTTTTTAAAAAGATAGAGAGTTCGTCTCTATCTTTTTTTATTTTGATTTTATCCCCCCACTCCGAGCATCTGTTTGCAGAATCAAAATTTCAGCTTTAAGCGCTCGTCCCCTCCTTTCTTATCTTCTGTGAAATTCACTCATTTTTGTTTTAGAGTCACATTCATAGGTTTAGGCCAATTCCTGCCTAGAAAGAGTCGGTTGATATGATCAACAGTATATTTAATAAATTTAAGCAGTTTAAGCCTGATTAAAAATATAACGATTTTTTGATAAGAGAATCTGGCAATAGATATAATTTCACAAAAATGGCTTATCTGGTTGAAATTATCCTCGAAAATCTCTACAATTCACCCTTCGCAAACACTGCGACACAACCTTGGTTGTGACTCCTTGCTTCAATTTACTTAAATTGGGGCTGTCCAAACCGTAAGGAGCTGACAATGCGTCATTACGAAATCGTACTTTTAGTACACCCTGATCAAAGCGATCAAGTCGTTGGTATGGTAGAACGCTACCTAACTCACATCAAAGAAGCTGAAGGTCAAATCCACCGTCTTGAAGACTGGGGCCGTCGTCAATTGGCTTACCCAATCAACAAGATCCACAAAGCTCACTACATTCTTATGAATGTTGAGTGTGGTCAGACTACTCTTGATGAGCTTGAAGAATTGTTCCGTTATAACGATGCAATCATTCGTAGCCTTATCATCCGTCGTGAAAACGCAATCACTGAAGAGTCACTATTGGCGAAAAGTGCTGAAGAAAAACGTGCGCGTAAAGCTCAACGTGAAGAAGCACAACACGCTCAAGACTCTGCTGAAGCTTAAGGAGAACATAACATGGCACGTTTTTACCGTCGTCGCAAGTTCTGCCGCTTTACAGCTGAGAACGTTACGTACATCGACTACAAAGATATCGACACTTTAAAACAGTACATCACTGAAAACGGTAAGATTGTTCCTAGCCGTATTACAGGTACTAAAGCTCGTTACCAACGTCAATTGGCGCTAGCTATTAAACAAGCTCGCTTCTTGTCTTTGATCCCTTACACTGACAATCATAAGTGAGGTTGAGCTGTGGATATTATCTTATTACAACGCATTAAAAACCTAGGTAAACTAGGCGATAAAGTATCAGTTAAAGCTGGTTATGGCCGTAACTTCCTTATCCCACAAGGTATGGCAGTTGCTGCAACAGAATCAAACACTGCTGCTTTTGAAGCTCGTCGTGCTGAACTTGAGAAAGCTGAAGCTGATGTTTTAGCTGCTGCTCAAGCACGTGCTGACCAATTGAACGAAGTAAATATCGTAATCACTGCGAAAGCTGGTGACGAAGGTAAACTATTCGGTTCTATCGGTACTCGTGACATCGCTGACGCGTTGACAAATGCTGGTCTAGAAGTAGACCGTGCAGAAGTACGTCTTCCAAATGGCGCACTTCGTCACACTGGCGAATTTAACATCGCAATCCAATTGCACCATGATGTTACTGCAGAAGTTCTGGTTACTATCGTAGCTGAGTAATTTCTCGCCTCAAAAAGAGCATGCGAAAGCATGCTCTTTTTTTATCTATAAAAAAATGACAGGTATCTCCTGCTTAAAAATTATTTTATTACCCATACAAATGAAAATTTATCCTTCGCATTTGATTTCAGAACGCGTATGATTTCATGTCGTAGTGAATAAAAGCTATTCATCTCCGATAATGTTTAACCATTGTATTTAAAATCAGGGATTTATATGTCACAGGCGAATGCCAGCAAAAAGCCGACCAGCGCTAATATCGAAATCAGTACTGAGAACAGCAATCTCAAGGAATTTCGTACTCCACCGCACAATTTAGCGATTGAACAAGCCGTACTTGCTGCATTAATGACCGTTGCCGAATCTTTTGAACAGGTCGGTGATGTGCTGACTGAAAATGATTTTTATGCGACCCGACATAAATATATTTTCCGCGCCATTGATCAACTCTCTAAAGAAAACTCACCTTATGATGCGGTACTGGTGCATGACTGGCTGATCAAGCAGAACTTGCTGGATGCCATTGGTGGTGAAGAATATCTGATGCAGCTCATGGCAGACTCGCCATCGAGTTTCTACAACCTGGAAACCTATGCAGGCAAAATTAAAGAATTCTCCACCCTGCGCAGCATGATTAAAGTCAGCTCTGAAATTTTACAAAATGCCTATGACACCAAAGGCCGTACCGTCAGTGAAATTCTGGACTTGGCTGAAACCAATATTTTCTCGATTGCAGAACAACATAATAACAATGCCAAGGCGCAAGGGCCTAAACCGATTAACTCTGTCGTTGCCGATGTTTTTGATAAATTGAATGAATTATCACAAATGGAAGGTAGCATTACCGGTTTAACCACAGGTTTTGTGGAACTGGATAATAAAACCTCAGGCATGCAATCCGGCGACCTGATTATTGTCGCAGCGCGTCCGTCCATGGGTAAAACCACTTTTGCCATGAATCTGGTCGAAAGCGTTTTATTTAATAACAACCTGCCGGCGCTGGTCTATTCTATGGAGATGCCAGCGGATTCGATTGCCATGCGTTTGATTTCGTCGTTTGGCCGTGTGCATCAGGGGCATTTGCGTTCAGGCAAAATGGACAGCGATGAGTGGTCAAAAGTGACCAGTACCATTGTGCATTTACAGGAAAAAAACCTGTATATCGATGATTCCTCTGCCCTGCCACCAACTGAATTACGTTCCCGTGCCCGTCGTATTGCCAAAATGCATGGTGGCAAACTCGGCTGTATCATGGTCGATTATCTTCAGTTGATGAAAGTACCCGGTATGGGCGACAACCGTGTCGGCGAGATCTCGGAAATTTCACGAAGTTTAAAAGCCTTAGCCAAAGAAATGCAGTGCCCTGTGATTGCACTTTCCCAGTTAAACCGCGCCCTGGAAAACCGCCCCAATAAACGCCCGGTGATGTCCGATTTACGTGAATCCGGTGCAATCGAGCAGGATGCCGATTTGATCATGTTCATTTACCGCGACGAGGTTTATAACAAGGAATCAAAGGAAGCCGGCACTGCTGAAATTATTATTGGTAAGCAGCGTAACGGCCCGATTGGTACGGTACGTCTGGCTTTCGAAGGTCAATATACCCGTTTTAGTAATCTCTCACCTGAGTTTTATGCTCAGTATGATGATGAAGAGTAAACAAGCTCAATCATCAGATTTCCATCGTCCCTCCAGGAGTAATTTAGGGTGCGCCAAGCTACAGTTTATATTGACAGTGCAGCACTGCAATATAATTTAAACCGTGTCAAACAACTTGCCCCAACCGCTAAAATCGTCAGTATGGTCAAAGCCAATGCTTACGGACATGGAGTTAAAGACTGCCTAGCAGCCTTAAGTGCAAGCGATGCTTTTGGTGTCGCATGCTTACAAGAAGCCCTGGAAATTCGTGAATTGGGTTATCAACAGCCGATCACGCTCATCGAAGGTGTTTTTGTTGCAGACGAAATGCCAATCGTGATTGATCAGAATATTGAAGTGATTGTGCATCAGCAGGCACAGGTCGATTGGCTCTTGGCACATAAAGATGCTTATATCGCCAAAGACCTGAAAGTCTGGGTCAAGCTGAATAGCGGGATGAACCGTCTTGGCTTTAAAATTGATGTAATTAAAGACGTGATCAATCAACTCAAAGCTGAAGGTTTTACTTGTGTTTTGGCGATGCATTTTGCCAATGCCGATGCTGATCACCCGCTGAATGATGAACAAATCCGTCAATTCTTAGAAATTAAAAATGACTGTGCACCATTGATGGGTTCATGTTGTAACTCAGCAGCCATTTATAAATATCCAGAATTGCATTTTGATTTTGTCCGTCCCGGGATCATGCTTTATGGCGCGACTCCATTTGCAGATCGTGATGTGCATGATCTAGATTTAAAACCAGTCATGACCTTTACTGCCGAAGTGATTGCGCTCAACCATATCAAGGCAGGTGAGCATGTCGGTTATGGTTCAACATTTACAGCTGAACAAGACATGACACTTGCGATTGTTTCAATTGGCTATGGTGATGGCTACCCTCGTGCTTTCCCGAAACAGAACTATGTGGCGATTAATGGCCAGCAAACGCGTGTCATTGGTCGTGTAGCAATGGATATGATCGCGATTGATGTAACTGCGATGCAGGTAAAACCTGGCACTCAAGTCGAACTTTGGGGGAATACCCGTTTGGTCGATGAGGTTGCTGAAGCCAATGGCACCATTGGTTATGAACTGTTATGCAGACTCAGTCATCGTCCGCTACGTAAAGTTATTTGAGTTGATCCTCAGAGCCAAAAAAGTCCAACAGAAGTTGGGCTTTTTATTTAAGCTGATTTTTGTTCTTCAGCCTGCTCTAAACTCAATTTCTCTAATAAAGCATCGACATGATGTTGCTGAAAGGCAAAAGGATTAAAGTCATTAAATCCCATGTCCTGACAGAATTGCTGGATTTGACTGCGTTTAGAAATATACTTCATCGACCAGTCGGGGAAACTCGGATATTCGATTTCCTTGGTCTCGAACAATTTAATATCATGATGGCGAGGATCTTTATTGAGTCTCTCGAGCAGCAGACTTTTTAAGGTTAAACACTCACCTTCCAGACATTGAAAAAAATAACCATCGGCAAAATACAGCACGCCTGTGACTTGATAGCGATGATTAAAATCACGTGCTTCTTTCAGGATATTGGTCAGATCTTCAAGCAAATCAACTTTAGAAGACGTACTTTTACTGGCGTAACAAAATTGGTACATGCGCTAACTTATCTATTTTTATTATGCTGGTGCACAGAAGTTCATACTGTACGCGAAAAAACTGAACCAGAATACCTTTTACAGAAAATATTCATTCGATGGAACAGGTAGCGCTGCCAGTCCTTTTTTCAAGGTGTCTGACCATTGCCGGCTGATCGACGTGAAATATTCATCATCTTCGGCAATACGTTTACCCCTCGGCATCATTAAACTGTCTTTTTTATACACCAGCACATCGAGTGGCATACCGACCGATACATTGGAACGTAAGGTCGATGCAAATGAAATGAGCGAACAACGCAGAGCTTCATCCAGCGGCATATCATAAGTCAAGGCGCGATCCAGGATCGGCTTGCCATATTTACTCTCGCCAATCTGGAAATACGGCGTATCCCGCGTGGCACAGATAAAATTTCCTTGCGGATACACATGATAGAGCTGCATTTCTTGATCTTTGAGCTGACCACCCACCAGTAAATTACAATAATAATTACTCTGTTCCAAAATGTCGCTGGTGACATTGGCGATGACTCTCTTAAGCGTGCTCCCGATCAGTTCAGCCACATCAAACATGGTATGCAGACTGAGTATATTGGGTTCCTGCTTCAACTCCAGCTGATTTTTGATACGCCCAATTACGGCTTGTGTTGTGGCCAGATTTCCGGAGGCCTGTATGACGATCATACGCTCCCCAGGAATACCAAAGGTATACAGTTTGCGAAAGACAGAAATATGATCTACTCCGGCATTGGTCCGTGTATCACTAATAAAAAGCATACCTTGCTCTAAACGTAGCGCACAACAATACGTCATTCTTTTGTCCTTATTAACATCCTAGTACCTGAACAATGGAATGCATGGATTCCACTCCGCCCTTCTCCCTCACACCGCGTACCGGTGCTACATCCCAATAATCCCGCCCAATGGCTACATAAATATGCGAGCTTGGACTAAACAGCAGATTACTCACATCAAAACAATACCATGTCTGCTCTACAAACACCTCTGCCCAGGCATGACTGGCCAGATGTGAAGCATTTTGTGCATATAAATAGCCAGAAACATAACGGGCAGCTAAGCCCAGATATTTACACATGGCAATGAAAATATGACTATGATCCTGACAGACCCCCTGACGTGCTTCAAAGGCATCTATGGCAGAGCCTTGCACTGAGGTGCTATTGGAAATATAAGGGACATGTTCCAGCAAGGCCTGTGCCAGTTCAATCAGACGTTGACGGCTTAATGCAGGGACATGAGCTTGTGCAAAATCTTTCATTGCTGCATTACATTGCGTTGATTCGGTTGGCTGTAAAAAAATATTGGGATTGATTGAATCATTCAGTCCAGTCTGATGCGCGGGATTCAGCTCGACAATCCCTTGCGCCATGATCGTTAAGGAATAATAAGGTTCACGCTGGTTACAGGTCATCCACAGATTATGAAAGGCATCTTTTCGGATTTCTTTATTCCCCGGTACACTAATATCCCAGGAATGCACCCGTTGATGCGCATTGCTCGAAGGCATCATTTTGATGTACTGAATACTGTTCCTCACCTCAGCTGTATACATATAATGCGTTTGGTGATTCACCATCAATTTCATACATCTGCCTCAAACAGTTGATGGATATGGTCGCTAAACTGATAGAACTGAATCCGGTTCGGTTCTGTACGCAACTGTTCCCAGTATTGCTCCAGGTCACCCCAGCCCATTTTCACTAGAATTCTGACTACATCATCGATCTTGCACAGTGTCGTACTGGTTTCTTCACCGAGTCGTAACTGATGATCGAGCTGTTCGACACATTGTCCCAGGCTAAAGAACAGAAAAATATCGGCAGATTCAGCTTCCAGAATATCTTCACATTCAGTCACCACTTCACAAATATAACCAGCATTTTTGTCTGCAGTTTTGATCAGTTTCATTAGTTCTGCATAGCCTGATGCAGACAATACTCCGCGTAGTTCCTGAATATTATCTTTAGCCACTTTAAACTGCTGGCTAAAAGATGCGGTCTGAGTTGAATCTAGTACCAATTCATTTAAGGAACTGGCATCAAAAGCGGGTAAACAAAAAGCATGGGCATAGGCCACAGCTGCTTCGTCTTCTAAAAATGGAAAGCGCGCACATAAAAAATGAGTGCGAGATAAATAACGCCCTAACCAAAAAATATGTTGTGCATTGCTATTCAGCAAAACCATGACATTTTCCTTCTTTGGAATATTATGAATGTAAATTGTCGACTACCCAGGTATCTTTAATACCGCCACCCTGTGATGAATTCACCACCAGTGAACCGGGCTGCATCGCTACACGTGTCAAGCCACCCTGCACAATTTCAGTACGGTAAGGCGAGCTTAAGACAAATGGGCGCAAGTCAATATGACGTTCAGCAATACCAAAATTGGTCAAAGTCGGACTAACCGATAAGTCCAAAGTTGGCTGCGCAATATACAAATGCGGCGCAGCTAAAATTTTCTCCCTGAAAAATTCAATTTGCTGTTTCGAAGCCTGTGGCCCAATCAGCATGCCATAACCACCCGAACCCTGAGCTTCTTTTACCACCAGCTGGTCCAGATGGGCCAAAACATAGCTTAAATCTTGCTGATTACGACATTGATACGTCGGAACATTTTTTAGTATTGGCTGTTCACCCAAATAAAAATGAATCATTTTATCGACATATGGATAAATCGATTTGTCATCTGCGACACCTGTACCCGGTGCGTTGGCAATCAGGACATTATTTTGTAAATAAGCTGACATTAAGCCAGGTACACCCAGGGTACTCTCCGGTTTAAAGCATAATGGATCGAGATAAGCATCATCGACCCGTCTATAAATAACATCGACTCTTTGGCGACCACGTATAGTTTTTACATAAACCTTCGAGTCATCAACAAAAAGATCACGTGATGTTACCAACGGTACATTCATTTCTCTTGCGAGAAAGGCGTGCTCATAGTAAGCACTATTAAAACGCCCTGGCGTCAGCACTACGACAAAGGGTTTGTCGACATGGGCATTTTCGATCAGGATTTCTTTTAAAAGCTGGGGGTATTGCTCAATTCCAGCAATCTTGGACTGTTCAAATATTTTCGGCATCAGCTTTTGGCTAATCTTACGGCATTCCAGCATATAAGAGACACCCGATGGCGTTCTAAGATTGTCCTCCAAGACATAAAATTTGCCCTTGGAATCACGTATTACATCAATGCCACTAATCTGGCTATAAATCCTGCCTTTCAGGCTATGTTGATACATATGCGGCTGATAAGCCTCATGCGTCAAAATCTGGAGTTCAGGAATGATATTGGCTTTTAAAATATCCTGTTGATGATAAATGTCATGTAAAAACTGATTCAGTGCGCGCACGCGTTGTGCCGACCCCAGAGCCACCATATTCCACTGTTTGCGGTCAATCACTCGTGGAATGATATCGAAAGGAATGCTTCGCTCTACCCCCTCTTTATCTTCGTAAACCGTAAAGCAATGCCATGATGTAAAAAATGTTCTTTTGCCACCTGATTCAGAGCATTCAATTCATCCAGCGTGTGTTGGGATAACCATTCTTCCAGTCTTTGACTTGCCTGACTGGACATGACTTGCTCATCCTGCATTTCATTAAAGAATTTTGAAGACAACTGTTGAAATAAAAGTTGTGGATTTGCTGTAGTCGATACCGTTGCTGTTTTAGCCTCTATAAAATTTTTCCCAAGATTTTGGGAACTAAAATTATCAATTTTTTCAATTACATTTGTATCCCGATTTCCTTTAAGCATACAAACCTCGTCTTATCATCTATTATAATTAAATCAAAGCAATATCCATGCCATTGAACCTATATTGCGACTACCATTAATCTAATAAATGCGCCCTGAACTCAATGCCATTTCTTACCAAGTTGTTTTTAGTTTGTAGGACAATTGTTGCGCAGAAAGACTTGCGAAAAAATGAGAGTTTTTTTATTGTGTTAGTCTAAGCCTAAATCCCATCCTCTTTATCGCCAGCAAAATAAATTATGTCAGCACAAGAAAAAGAAACCTCGAATAGCCTGTATCGCCAATGGCAAATCTTGTCGCGTCTTTCTACCGGCAAATGGATGGGAACACGTGAATTACAGGAAATCTTGAATCGCGAAGGAATTGATATCAGCCTGCGTACCATTCAGCGTGACCTGAACCAGATTGCGCAGCGCTTTCCAATCGAAAGCAGCAAGACCACACCACAAGGCTGGCGTTGGCGCTCAGATGCACCGCTGCAAAGCTTGCCGCATATGACCAGCTCACAGGCGGTCACCTTTATGATGGTCGAAGAACATTTAAAACATTTGCTGCCACCGAGCCTGATCGAAGAAATGAATCCCTGGTTTGATCTGGCACGCCGCAGTCTGTCCTCGCAAAACAATGTCCGCCAATGGATTAATCGGGTACGGATTGTGCCAGCCACCCAACCGCTCATTCCACCTTTCGTGGATAAGACTGCACAGCAGGCGGTATATGAAGGCTTGTTGCAGGACAAACAGCTGGAATGTGTCTATCAGGGCCGCGGTCACAACAGCGAAGAAAAGACTTATATCCTCAATCCACTGGCTTTGGTGCAAAAAGGCTCCATCATTTATCTGGTCTGTACCCGTCATGACAAATCTGATATTCAGACCTTTGCCCTGCACCGTTTTAAATCGGCAGTAGTTCTCAATTCACGTGCCCTGCATCCGGTGAATTTTGATATTGATGAATATATTGATTCTGGTGCATTGGGCTTCCGGGTGGATTTCAATCACCCTACTGAAAATGTCATGCTAAAACTGAGCATGTCGGAATCGGATGCACATTATTTTGAGGAAAGTCAGCTCAGTAAAGATCAGAAGATTGAAAAACTGGACAATGGTATGTCGCTGATTAGTGCAACGGTTCCTTTTACTTCACAACTGGTGTGGTGGCTGCGCAGCTTTGGTAAAAAGATTAAACATATTGAACCCAGTATGGTGTCCAATGCAGTTAGCCAGATGGATGAGGAAAACCCTTAACCAAATGGATTTCATTCAGCTTTAATAATTCCAGAATAAAAAAATCCCCAGATTGGGGATTGGAGAATTATGCTTGTATTTTTATGATTGTTCTGGTGGTCTACCGCTGTACCAACCTGCTTTTCTCTAATACCCCGAAATGCAGATTGGATGAAACCTCAATATTTAAAAAGAACTGAGACATGAGCAAGCCAGTTCGGCATTATTAAAGCGAATGGATTTTTTTGTCATGGTTTATAACTCCTGTATGGGTGATAAATCGACTATAAAAGCATTCACTCTGCCTGTGAAATAAATAGAATATATGTGCTTTGCATATTTTTTCTATAGGAATTTTTCCGCAAAATTTATCTGCAATTGCTACTGATTGATTGCCTGTCTGGGTATGATTTTTGGCAAGTTTATAAAATTGAATAACAATTCTATGCTTGCATAAGATACCTGGCTCTGCACATCATAAAGCCCTATAGAAGTAGAAATAGGGACTTAATTTTACAATGGCTAACCCTGCTCAATTAGTACGGCACAAGCTGCTCAATACTTTCTTTTCTCGCCATTCAGTCTGGTTTGCCTGCATTCTGATTGCAGTGATTTTTACCACATTCCATATCGGTTATTCGCCGCGTTATATCTATTATTTTATGCCGCAAACTTTGGTGAATACCCTGTGGATTCTGAGTATACTCCTGAGCCTGTTGGGTTTGTATGATGTACTGCAAAACAAGCATTCTATTCTTAAAAACTACCCCATCATGGGACATTTCCGCTTTATCTTCGAAGAATTTCGTCCGGAGATTCGTCAATATTTTATTGAAGCCGACCGCGATGCACTGCCCTTTTCCCGTATGCAACGTAGTCTGGTGTATCAGCGGGCGAAAAATGAAAATTCAGATAAACCTTTCGGTTCAATTCTCAATGTCTATGAAGACAATTATAGATTTGTCAGTCACTCTTTGACGCCATGTAAGGTGGCCGATCCACAAACTTTCCGTATCCTGATCGGCAATGAGCAATGTACACAGCCCTTCTCTGCTTCCATTTTAAATATTTCAGCCATGAGCTTTGGCAGTATGAGTGCCAATGCAATCCGTGCGCTGAATCTCGGCGCTCAAAAAGGTGATTTTTTCCATGATACCGGTGAAGGCAGTATCAGCCCCTATCATCTTGAATATGGGGGCGATCTGGTCTGGGAAATTGGCAGTGGTTATTTTGGCTGCCGTACCTTAGATGGACAGTTTGATCCGGAACGCTTTGCGGCACAAGCCAAATTACCGCAAGTAAAAATGATTGAAATCAAGTTATCACAAGGGGCTAAACCCGGACATGGCGGTATTTTACCTAAAAGCAAGATCTCGGAAGAAATTGCCCAAATCCGGGGCATCAGCCGTGAACATGATTGCGTATCACCCTCTAGTCATCCCGCCTTTAGCACCCCGATTGAAATGATGAATTTCATCCAACGATTACGTGAACTTTCCAACGGAAAACCGGTCGGATTCAAGCTATGTCTGGGGCAGCCCTGGCAGTTTATGAGTATGGTCAAAGCCATGCTGCACACCCAGATTTATCCCGATTTCATCGTCGTCGATGGCTCTGAAGGTGGAACGGGCGCTGCACCCATTGAGTTAATCGACTTTGTCGGTGCACCCCTAAGAGAAGGTTTACTATTTGTGCATAATACCCTTGTTGGTGCAGGTTTAAGAGATAAAATCAAAATTGGTGCAAGTGGTAAAATTATTAGTGCATTTGATATTGCCAGCACGCTCGCGATTGGGGCAGATTGGGTGAATTCGGCACGTGGTTTTATGTTTGCCGTCGGCTGTATTCAGGCTCAAAGCTGTCATACCAACCAGTGTCCTGTCGGTGTCACCACACAGGATAAAGATCGTCAAAAGGCCTTACATGTGCCCACCAAAGCAGAGCGCGTATTTCATTATCATAAAAACACCTTACACGCCTTGTCTGAACTGATTGCTTCTGCAGGCCTGAAACACCCTTCGGCGATTAAGGCACATCACTTGGCACAACGTGTGAATAATCACGAAATAAAGAACTTTGCGCAGATTCATTTTTGGTTGAAAGAGGGAGAATTATTATCCTGTGAAAATAAGGATGAGGAGAACTTCTACTTCCGGATGTGGAACCTGGCTAAACTGGATAAATTTTAACTCAATACAGTTAAATTAGAAAAGGCGTTTAATCAAACGCCTTTTTTCACATTGAATTGTAGATCAATAATAGGTTTTACTGCCCTGTGCATGTAGAAAGGCAGGAATCAAGCCGGTCAATGCAGCACGAATATCCGCGCGTTCATTGATCAGTTGATGCGAACCTTCTTCCAGCATCAGTAAGGTCTGGAGACGGAATTTACGTCGGATAAATTCGATATTATAGCGCCAGTCTACGGTCTGATCCTGTGCACCCTGTGCCAGCCAGACCGGAATACGACAGGCCGGACGCGCTTCCATTTCCAGCATCCAGCGCGACATCGCCAGAATCCAGTCCATACCCATCATCCGCGGCTGTAACGGATCTTTAAGCCGGATAAAACGCAGAAACTCCGGATTATGGTTATTGCGTCTGAAATGCCGGGGAACTTCACGCTTGATCCGGCTAATAATGCCCAGCCCGACCGAGTTATGCCACCAGGCTGTTTTCGCAGGACGAATCAGCGGCGATAACAGCAAAACCCGTTCTACAAAAGGATTTTCGCGGCGCTGTGCAAATTCGAGTAAGTGATGCATCCAGATTGCACCACCGGTACTCTGTCCAATTCCCACCCAAGGTTTGGGCAATTGCGAGGCAAGTTGTACATAGCGATGTACGGCATGCAAAACCTGCTGATAATGATCAAAATTCTGAATGCTGGCAGGTGAACCATCACTCAGACCATGTCCGGGCAGGTCATAGGTCAATACACTAAAACCTTGCTCCAGCAGCTCTTTGACAATCGGCTGATAAATCCCGCTATGTTCCAGATAACCATGCAGCAAGAAAGCAGTGCCCTGAATCTTGTCAAAGCGGGTATTTTCCAGGTTTGGTTCAAATACCTGTACATGTAATTTAAACAATGGCATCTGTACGTAGCCTTGCCAGTGTTTGCAGTCCAATAAATCAAAGCCATACAGCTTGCGATAGGATTGCAGATCAATTGGCGGCTCATCACTACGATTCAGGTTTAACGGCGGCAAGAGTTGTGGCGTTATATCCCGGCTTGGGATGGGTAAATCAAGTTGCTTCAGGATCGTGGGATTTAAAAATGGGATATCAGACATTATGGCACCTCCCGACAGTCACTAGATCCAAACCACATATCGCGCATGGTCGCCAACATTTCATAATTGGCACGACGACTATGATCATAATTTTGCGCACTTGGACGCCATCGTGTCAAAGGCTTCGGCATCGGTGCCTCTACCGGAATGGTTTGTATGCCATTTAAAGCAAATAAACGGCGGGTCCGTGGCATATGATAACGATCCGTAATCAGAATCACAGTCGGTGCTCCACCTTTCTTTTGTAATAATAATGAACTGAAACGGGTATTTTCACAGGTATTCATGCTGCGATCTTCCAGCAATTTGGCATCAACATCGTGGTTTTTCAACCAGCGCTGCATATACGGCGCTTCTACACCACTCAGCACAATCGGTAACTGATAATGTTTTTCTACCGCCAGCGTAGTTTCCAGACGTAAACGCGTATAGTGATTGACCACAATCTCTTCACCCTTTTCATCTAGCGTTAAACCGCCACCCAACACCACAATGGCATAAGGCTGGGAGCTATTCGCCGGTTTCACTTGTTGCTGATCTTGTAGTAAAGCCAGGTCCTGCTGAATTTCCTCTTCAGCGGTTTCTTGTACCGAGCTAGCCTCTTCTTGTTCTATAGGATGCGTACTCAGGAACTCAATATATTGTTCAATACGTTCTTTGTTTTCATTGCTGTCCCAGTCCAGCAACTTCCGAACATTTGCAGTCGGATCAACCGGCTCTGTCGGTACTTGTGAATATAATAATGGAACTTGAGCAGGCGGACTTTGCTCTGCCTTTTGACTTTGCTGCTCACGCTGATGTTCTTCAATGACCTGTTGCAGCGCTTTATAACGTGCCTGAATCAGAATCAGGTTGGCAGAATTGTTTTGTTGGATATCCTTTTCCATGACCTTTAAATATGCCTGACGGGCAATCCATAAATCGGAGCCAGGTTCCAGATTTTCATGCTCGCTCAATGCTGCCATTTTCTGGCTTTGCGCTGCTACTTCATTAAGTTCTAAAGATACAAACTGGTTTAAGCCCTTGACGATCATTTGCGAGTAAAAAGGGGTATAAACCAACACCAGTAGACAGCCGAATAGTACAAACAGTCCAGTGACCACTTGTAGCAAACGTACCATCCAATGGGTTTTATTCATATCATTTTTCATCCTGATGAGAACGGATCAATCCATTTTGGTCAAACAATACAGGTTCTGGTTCCAGCAGCAGCTTGAATTTTTCCCAGACCGACTGCTGTACTGCACGATAAGTTTTACGCACATCGGTAAGAGAGGCCTGACCATAATTCACCAAGACCAGCGCCTGTTTATGAAACATGCCGACAGACCCCAACTGTTTGCCCTTCCAGCCAGCCTGATCAATCAGCCAGCCTGCCGCCAGTTTAACTTGAGTATTGGCTTGCTGGTAATGGGGTAAATTCGGGAAAGATGCCGCAATCTGGTCAAAGACCGGCTGATCTACCAGCGGATTTTTAAAAAAACTCCCCACATTGGGAAATTCTTGCGGATCAGGTAATTTGCTTTGACGGATCTGAATCACTTGCTGTTGCAGGTTTTCTGCTGTAAGCGTATCACCGACGGCTGTCTTTAAGTCACCGTAATTCAGTTTCAAATCTGGCTGTTTCAGTAATTTAAAAGTCACATGGGTAATCACATAGCGGTTTGGCTCATCTTTAAAAATACTATGTCGATAGGCAAACTGGCAATCTGCTGCGCTAATCGAGCCAAACTGTTTGAGCTGACGATCATAGACTGCAACCGAATCGATAAACTCGCCAACTTCGACGCCATAGGCGCCAATATTCTGTACCGGCGATGCACCAACACGCCCAGGAATCAGGGCCAGATTTTGTAAACCATACAGACCTTGTGCTGTAGTCCAGAGCACGAAGTCATGCCAGCCCTGCCCGCCGCCCACGCGTAAACGTTGCGACTGATCATCGCCATCCAGCATCTCAATGCTCTGAATATCGATATGCAAAACCAGTGCGTGAATCTGTTCAGGCAACAACATATTGCTGCCACCTGACAGAATCAGCACATTTAACTGTTGCTGTTCAGCAAAATCCAGAGCCGCCAGCAGATCATCGGTCGATTGAATATGGGCATAGTGTGAAGCAATGGCTTCTAAATTTAGGGTATTAAAGGGTTTAAGTTGAACCTGAGTTTGAATCTGCATTGCTTAAACCTTGTGTACATTCTGTTTGAAAATTTCAACCCATGCCTGACTGCTGGACTCACACTGATCGAGCACCCGTTCAAAACCATCCGCTTCGCCATAATAAGGATCGGGCAAGGCCTGTTGTGGATAATCCTGATCATGCTCACTCATCAATGCAACGCGTGCACGTAAATGACCGAACTCAGTTTCGGCCAGACGCTGTATATTCTGGATATTAGATAGGTTTTCCAGATCCATTGCCAGAATCAGATCATAATCAATAAAATCATGCGTGGTCAGCTGACGTGCGCGAAGCGTTGACAGATCATAGCCACGTTTCAGTGCATGCTGCTGGCTACGCAGGTCTGGGGCCTTGCCCGGATGATAATTACTGGTTCCAGCAGAATCGACCACAATATTCAGTTGCTGTTCATCACAATAATGTCTGAGTACCACCTCTGCCGTGGGAGAGCGGCAAATATTTCCCAAACAAACACATAACACCTTGTATGGCGTTCTGGATGACATAAACAACCTCAGAGCTACTTTATTTTAAGGATTCTTATGTTAAGTTATTTATATACTGATTCCTATCTCACAACCATAGAATAATCTCGTATTTGCAATAAAAAAATCAAGGATATCGCCATGAATCGTTTTCAGTTTCAAACCGTCCCCAATATCATTGCCGGACTAGGCACGATTCAGGAATTATTTAAAATTCTAAAAAATGGCCGTTATCAACGTCTTCTACTGGTGACTGACCCGGGTATGCTGAAGCAGCAATTACATCTGCCGATTCTGGATATTATTGAATCTGCCGGTCTGGATTATGTGATTTACTCAGATGTTCAGGCTGACCCGCCCGATAACGTAGTGCTTGAAGCAGCAGCTTTTGCAAAGCAGGAAAAGATTGATGTGGTGCTAGGCTTTGGTGGTGGCAGCTCTATGGATGTGGCCAAGCTGATTGCGATTTTGGCGCATCCTGAGCAGCATCAAACGCTTTCCGATCTGTATGGCGTCGATAATGCCACCGGGCCACGTTTAGCTCTAATTCTGGTTCCCACCACAGCCGGAACGGGCTCCGAAGTCACACCAATTTCGATTGTTACTACAGGTGAAACCACCAAAAGCGGCATTGTCGCGCCTATTCTCTATGCCGATATTGCTATTCTGGATGCGACTTTCACTCGGAATTTGCCGGCACAGATTACCGCTGCCACCGGAATCGATGCCATGGTACATGCCATTGAAGCCTATACCTCAAAACACAAGAAAAATCCTTATTCGGATATGCTGGCCAAACAGGCTTTAAGATTATTGAATGCCAATTTGCAACGTGTTCTGCAAGATGGTCATGATCTAGATGCCCGTCAAAATATGCTGGTCGGTTCCATGCTGGCCGGACAAGCCTTTGCCAACGCACCGGTTGCCGCCGTGCATGCGCTGGCTTATCCACTCGGTGGGCATTTTCATCTGTCGCATGGACATAGCAATGCTTTGGTGCTGACCGAAGTCTTAAAATTTAATGCACCTGTAGCCAAACAGCTCTATGCCGAATTGATGACCTGGTTAGATCCCCACAGTAAAGGTTGTCATGATGGACTGACCGATCTGTTTATTGATCATTTTAATAATCATCTGATACAGAGCGGCTTAACCTTAAAATTAAAGCAGTTAAATGTACCAGAACAGATGTTGATGGTTATGGCAGAAGATGCCATGCAACAAAGCCGGCTGTTGCAGAACAATCCACGCGAACTCAAGTTGGATGACGCTTACCAGATTTACCAGGCGATTTATGCCTAAATCTATTTCCACACTAAGCCTTGTCTAGCTGAGAGCGAATCCTGATGAAAGCCACGATCAAACAACGCGAACACTATGCCTTTTTCTTGCCCATTCAGACCCGCTGGGCAGACAATGACCTGTATGGCCACGTCAACAATGTGACTTATTACAGTTATTTTGACACCGCAGCCAATGCCCTGCTGATTCAGGAAGCGGCCTTTGATCCGAAATACTCTCCGATGATTGGGCTGGTGGTCAGCTCCAACTGCCAGTTTAATCAGGAACTGTCTTATCCGGAAATTATTGAAGTGGGCGTGGCCATTGAAAGCATGGGAAATTCATCACTGAGCTACGATCTGGCCATTTTTAAACGCAATTCGGATACAGCTGCAGCTCAGGGTAATTTTGTTCATGTATTTGTCGATCGTGAGACACGAAAAAGCACCCCGATTTCAGCCGCAATGCGGGATGCCTTATCTCGATTTGTTGTGCCTTAAAATCCAGTCTATTTCAGCTGAATATTTTGCAATTCACCATCGAACTGCTGCAACAGGTCACGTACCGCAGGTTCAGCCTGTAACAGCTCTTCAGCGCGTTTAAAGGCACGAGCCTTCCGCTGATGCTGCATGGTATAGGGTGTTAGCTGGTCCACACTTTCAAATTTCACCTGGAAATGAGTTTGCGGCCACTGCTGTTGTAAAGCAGCTTCCAGAGTATGTTGCAGTTGTGTCAAAAGTTGCTGGTATTGCTCAGGGATATGAAAAACGGATTGGCCATTAATCTGTCCGCTCATGACACCATACTGTGCCAGTTCCTGCACTGCTGGAGAAAGCTGGCTGTTACGGAACCAGTATTCCCATTTTTCGACGCTCCACTCACCCTCTAACATTTGCTCAGGGATTTTTAAAATATCCTGTGGCATCAGATTCTGCGTATTTAAATCTTGGGAAATGTCATCCGGTAGCGCAGTCTGAATCGGAGCGACTTCTTCAATCACAGGCTGAGCAATCGTTTCCTGTGAAAGTTCCAATTCCGGTGAGGCAAGACTAAATTCCTCATCAGCAGATATTTCTTGTGCTGCTTCGACATGAGTAACAGCATCTACAGGAATAAACTCTTCAAGCAGGAAATCATCCGAGCTGCTGCTTGTCGCCGGTGCTTCTACGCTACTCTCGATTTCATCAAAACCAAACAGGCCTTTGTCGTCATTTGGATCAAAAACGATCTGATCACTAGACTGTACTTCCTCAATCGCTGTCTGAATTACTCCCTGTTGAACAGGCTCAGGTGCATGATCATTAGTGGACTTTTCTTCATGGAGAAAATCATCTGAAGATGGTTCAGGCATTGATGGCGTATAAGCTTCCTCATCCGTCTCATCGTCCAGAGAGAAATCATCGAAGGTCGGTTCCGCTTCAAATGTTTTTGCTGTGACTGTTTCAGACTGCAATTGTGTCTGAATGGGCTGTTGTAGACGTGTAGGAGAAGCTGCTATTGGTTGAGTTGCGGCTTCATGAACGACTGGAACCTCGCTTGGCTGTAAGGGACGGAATGCCAATAAGCGTAGCACCGTCATCTCAAAACCTTGTTCCTGAGTCACAGCCAACTGTAAATCAGCGCGTCCCTTACAAGCAACTTGATAATACAGTTGTAAATCCTGAGCCGAAATCAGACCGGATAATTGCATGATCTTTTGATTGATTTCAGCACTATATTTCAGACTTAAATCAGGCAGATATTGTAATAAAGCCAGTTCATGCAAAGTCGAAATTAACTGATCTAAAACCAGTGACACATCCAAAGCCTGCTGACGGAATTGCAGCAACAACTGACTGACCTGTGCTTTCTGGTTCTGGTGAATCGCCAGAATCAGATCATAAATAATGGTCCGGTCAATCAAGCCCAGCATGTCTTTGACATCCTGATGCTGAATCGCACCCTGACCATAGGCAATCGCCTGATCGGTCAGAGACAAGGCATCACGCAAAGAACCTTGAGCAGATTCGGCAATTTGCCAGATGGCATCCTGATCCGACTGAATACTTTCTTGGCCTAAAATCTGGGCCAGATGCTCGGTAATTTCATCAACAGCCAATGGGCGCAAAGTAAACTGCAAACAGCGTGAAATTACGGTAATTGGCAGCTTTTGTGGGTCGGTCGTAGCAAACAGGAACTTGACGTGCGCAGGTGGCTCTTCCAGAGTCTTTAATAAAGCATTGAAAGAATGCGTGGACAGCATGTGCACTTCATCAATCAGGTAAACTTTAAAACGACCTTGAGTCGGTGCATAAGGCACATTGTCGAGCAGCTCGCGAGTATCTTCAACCTTGGTGCGTGAGGCCGCATCGATTTCGATCAAATCGATAAAGCGTCCTTCGTTGACGGCGCTACAAGTCGCACAGACTTCACACGGTGTCGAGGTGATACCGGTCTCACAGTTCAAGCACTTCGCCAAAATACGTGCAATCGTGGTTTTTCCGACACCACGCGTTCCTGTAAACAAATAGGCATGGTGCAAACGGCCACGTTCGAGCGCGCTGGTTAAAGCACGTGAAACATGGTTTTGCCCCACCAATTCATTAAAATTACGAGGACGGTATTTTCGCGCAAGTACTTGATACATGTATGCTCCTTTTTACAGGTCTAAGCATACTGTTTTTTTAGTAAATAGTGAAATGAATGCCGGTTTATAAACAATAAAAATCCCTTGATCAAAATCATTGAAAAAGGGATATAAAACATATATTTTCTTAAAATCAGACCGATTCAAACAGGATAAAGTCACTTTGCATCTGGTAGCGTTTGCCTGTTTGATCTTCACGAATTTCCAGAACCTGCTTTTTCAGATCCACATAAACCAGATTGCGGGTATCGACATTCAGCAGTTCAATCTTTTGTTGCGTATCATCCTGAAAACGAATCGGCCCAGTAATGGTTTCAATCGGGTTATGCCCACTCAAGCTTTCACGTGATAACGTAAAAGTCCGATCATCATGCAAGCTCAAAGCAACAGCCATACCCGGACAATCGTCACAACTTGAAAAACATCCCATACAGGGTGTGGTGCCCTGATAATTCCCGACCCAGGCAGGAATCTGAGCTTTAGCCTCAATAGCAGTATTTGCCGTCGATTGGTTTTGATCCTGGCAGCCAAACAAGGCACTGCTTGCGACCAGAGGAATCATCAGCACTTTTTTCATCACTTCATACCACAGACTGGGAGTCACGCCAAAATAACATATTTTAAGGACTTTACTAAACTCCCCAATCAGGGATATTTAGCGCCAACCTTTACGTCCAGTCAGGACGGCATCAGCACAGCGTAAGGTTTCCTGTGTCAAACCCCACAGACGATAATCTCCGGTCAATGAACCTGTCGGGAAATTATGGGTATAGGCAAAACTTAAATTACGCTCAGGGTCACACCAGGCTCCCGAACCATTAAAGCCCATATGACCAAAACCTTGCGAAGCTTTACCTAAAGTAAGCACCCGATGATAACCCAATCGCCAGTGCATCGGCAAAGGCATGACTCGATCGCGTTTTTTGCATTGAATCTGACTGAGACGCTGAAAAACTTCAGGCGAGATCAATTGCTGTCCTTGCCATTCGCCGCGGTTGGCCAGCATGGCATAAATTTTTGCCAGACTCTCTGCGGTAAATACTCCATTGGCGGATGGAATGATTGCTTGCAGGCCTTGCTCACTAAAGAAACTGAAATTCCTCATTCCTTTGGGAATCATCGCATCCTGAAAATCCTGCGGATCTTGTCCACTCCAAATCAAAGCCCGCTCCATCAGATTCGGTTTTCTTGATCCTGTTTTTTTCGCAGGCTGCGATTGAGACTTGGCTGCTTTAGCTTTAAAAATCGGCAGTGCTACCCGAGCTAATTCATTGGTCGGCACACTGAAATAAGCACCATTCAACATCAAAGGCTGAACCAGATATGCCTGCATCAGTTCAGTTAAAGTTTTAGCTGTCGCTTTTTCTAATGCACCACCGACCTGCCAGCCAAAGGTCAGCGGTTGATAGGCCGCATCTGTTGCAACTTGAAAACGTGGTTCAGCCGCGGCAATTCGGTCTAGCATCTGCGGCCAGTCGGCCATTTCAGTGGCGTCGGCAATGATATTACGGATATCAAACAATCCGCTTTGATGACTCAGCATATGCGCCAGAGTAATATTTTCTTTACCGTTTTGCGCAAATTCAGGCCAATATTCTGCAACAGGCTGGTCATAATCAACCAGGCCCTGACTGGCCAGAATATGTGCCAGTGTCGCCAGCACACCTTTGCCCGTCGAATAACACAGCGACATGGTATCGGTTTGCCAAGCCTCAGATTCCGATTTTTTCCCGGTATAAATATCGACGACTTTTTGTCCCTGAAAATAGACAACAAGTGCCGCACCACCCTGCTCTGTGCGAGCATGCTGTAGGCGACTAAACTGACGGGCAAGGTCACGGAAATTTTCATTTACCGTTCCTTGGTAATGGGCTGTATCCGCAAATAAATAATCTTTGAGTGGCTGCATCATTCTATCCATAGAATATTGATTTCTTAAAAACAAAAAAGCCTAAATCAGGTTCAGGCTTTTATCGTACTTTAAATTGCGGTCACAGTTCCTGTGACATGCGGCTTCTGATTTTTGCTATTACGAATCAGGATTTCCGTATCATTAGCTGCTTTCGCGGTTAAGAATTGCACTTTGGAAGGCAGATATAAGGGCAGTTTAAACCAGACATCTGCTTCATAGGCATCGGGCAATGCCAGGCTGGACAAAGCTTTAGCCTTGGTCCACATACCATGCGCAATCGCCTGTTTAAATCCGAATGCCTTAGCCATTAGGGCATGAATATGAATCAGGTTAAAGTCGCCGGATGTCATGGCATAACGGCGACCCGTATTTTCTAGAATTTCCCATTCAGCATTCAGCTCATAATCGGGTGTCTTGTTTTCGACGATTTTGGCTGCAGCTTTGCCTTTACTCTTTTGACGGGACAGATAAGTGGTCAAGGCTTCCACCACCACTTCATCACCGACTTTTACTGTGGTGATGAAATCAAACTGTACACCTTTATCATGCGGCTGCAATTCACCAAACTTGCAAGACAATGTGAGAGATTCATTGACTCCGATTTTACGATACTGTTTGACCTGATTGCGGATATGCACCAGACCGAGAACCGGAAAAGGAAAAGCTTCAGCCGTCATCATATGCATTTGCAGGCTTTGTGAAAGAACTGTTAGATAAATGGCTGGAATATAGCCATTATTTTTAAAACCACAAACTTCATTATAGGCTTTCAGATGCTTTTGATCGACCTTGAATGAATCCACCACATATTCAACTTGCGGTAGAACTTTTTCAGCTTTTGGCTTTTTAAAAATCAAGCCCTGAATCACTTTTGGATAGGCTAAATAAGGTTTTGGAAGTTGACTAAAATGGTGAGTATTCATACTGAACCTTTGGAATATTTATCTTTATGACGTCCTTCTTTTTAAAAGAAGGAAGAATATCTTTTTAAATAAATCCCTCCCAACCTCCCTTTAACAAAGGGAGGAGTAGTCCCCTCTTTTGCAAAGAGGGATTTAGGGGGATTCTAAATTAAGCCCCTAACAGGCTCTGACCACACACACGCACCACATTGCCATTCAAACCTGAAGAGGCAGTCGAGGCAAACATCGCAATCGCTTCTGCCACATCAGCAGGATGACCACCCTGACTCATGGAGTTCATACGGCGTCCAGCTTCACGGATGGCAAATGGAATTGCTGCTGTCATTTGCGTTTCAATAAAACCCGGTGCCACAGCATTAATGGTTATACCATTTTTTAATGTCGGTGCTGTGAATTTCACCACACCAATTACACCTGCTTTAGAGGCTGCATAGTTGGTTTGACCCAGATTACCTGCAATACCTGAAATAGAAGATACACAGATAATGCGACCATTTGCATTTAGACCATCGTTGCAGAGCAAGTAATCATTGACACGTTCAATTGCTGACAGGTTGATGTTAATGACCAGATCCCAAAGCTCAGGCTTCATATTGGCCAAAGTCTTGTCGCGGGTAATCCCTGCATTATGCACGATAATATCCAGACCACCCTGCGCCGCTGCCGCCTGTTTGATTTTCTCACCCGCATCGGCTGCAGTAATGTCAATCGCCAGTGTAGAGCCGCCAATTTCACCAGCGACACGATCCAGATCCGCCTGCTGTTGTGGGACATCCAGACAAATCACATGTGCGCCATCACGTGCCAGCACATGAGCAATCGCCTCACCAATACCACGGCTTGCTCCAGTTACTACTGCCGTTTTTCCTGCCAGTGGCTTACTCCAGTCCAAGTCTACTTGTGCTGCTGCCGATACACGAACAACCTGACCCGACACATAGGCAGAGCGTGGAGAAATTGCAAAACGTAGCACAGACTCAAGATTGGCTTCGGCACCTGCATCGACATAAATCAGGTTGGCTGCAATACCCTTTTTAAATTCTTTGCCCACAGATTTGACAAAACCTTCGAGCGCACGTTGTGCAATGGCCTGACTCACAGATTTTGCAGATTCAGGTGTTGTGCCGATCACGACCACACGACCAGAACTTTGAATCTGACGCGCAATCGGATTAAAGAATTCATAAAGTGATTTTAGTTGCTCTGAATTTTCAATACCAGAAGCATCAAAAATAACCACTTTAAACCTGGATTCTTTGTCGCCAGTATTAAATGCATTCAGGTTCAGACCCGATTTCGCCGCTGCCTGTTGCAGTTCCGCATTATTGCCTGCATAGCTATTGGCATGAATATTGGCCAGTACCTGGGCAATAGAACCGGTCAATACACTCGCAGGTGCAGCACCGAATAACACAGCGCCTTTTACCACTGGCGTTGCAGACTCGAAACGGTCTAGGGAAATTGGGGATGGCAAGCCCAGATTTTTAATGACAAATTTACCAATAGGAGATTTTGCGAAAGTTTGGTACTGATCAGTCATGTTTATTATCTCTCATACAAATTAATTTTTGATCGATCTAAAGTTATCCTTTAACTTCAATATAATGCCAGATACTTATATTGCAATAGATCTACCAGATTCTACCCAATCATACTTGAGATATCTGGCAGATGACTTGACCTGAGCGCAGTCTGCAATGTCATTGTAGTCAATACAGCATATACTCATCTATGCTAATGTAAGCCACAAGAAGACGATCAATTTGCTTGGAAAAGCCTTATGAGCAAAACAACTCAAGAAAATCCAGCAGTCGAGAATCCCGCATCTCCAGCTGTGTCAAAATCATCAACGCGTGCTAAGCGTAGCACTAAAAACACGGATACAGCCGCTGCTGCAGCTAAAAGTCCGGCTAAAACTCCGCGTACCCGTCGTACAGCGAGCAGTAGCAGTCAGACGACATCAACTCAAACAGATTCAGTTTCAAAAACACAGCCTTCTGTTCAACAGGATAATAATATGAGCCAAAACACAGTTCGCCGCGTTGCTATTCTTGGTGGCAACCGTATTCCATTTGCACGTTCGAATGGTGCCTATTTTACTGCCTCTAACTCGGACATGCTGACCGCAGCATTAAATGGTCTGGTAGAGCGCTTTAATCTGCAAGGTCAACGTGTCGGTGAAGTGGTTGCAGGTGCTGTCCTGAAGCATAGCCGTGACTTTAACCTGACTCGTGAATGTGTTCTGGATACGGCACTGGCACCAGAAACCCCAGCTTATGATATCCAGCAGGCGTGTGGTACGGGTTTACAAGCTGCATTTTTAGTGGCAAACAAGATTGCACTGGGCCAAATTGAAGTAGGAATCGCCGGTGGTGTAGATACCACCTCTGATGCGCCCATTGCATTGGGTGACGGCTTGCGTAAAGCGCTGCTTGAATTGAACATTGCCAAAACTGCCAAAGACCGTTTAAAAGCCTTGACCAAAATTAATGTCAAAGAATTGATGGACGCACCTAAAAATGGTGAGCCACGTACTGGCTTGTCTATGGGTGATCATCAGGCGATTACCACACTGGAATGGGGTATTTCCCGTGAAGCGCAAGATGAACTTGCTGCATCTTCACACCAGAAAATGGCAGCAGCTTATGAAGAAGGTTTCTTTGATGATCTGATCACGCCATTCCTGGGTTTAGAGCGTGACAATAACCTGCGTGCTGATTCTTCAGTCGAGAAACTGGCGAAGCTTAAACCTGCGTTTGGTAAGGGCGATGCGCGTACCATGACTGCGGGTAACTCTACCCCACTGACAGATGGTGCTTCTTGCGTTCTGCTAGCGTCTGAAGAATGGGCAAAAGCCAATGGTCATGAAGTTTTGGCTTATCTGACTTTTCAGGAAACTGCAGCAGTTGATTTCGTCGAGAAGAAAGAAGGTTTATTGATGGCACCTGCTTATGCTGTTCCTCGCATGCTGGAACGTGCGGGCCTAAAACTTCAGGACTTCGACTATTATGAAATTCATGAAGCATTTGCTTCTCAAGTGCTGTCTACTTTAAAGGCATGGGAAGATCCAGCATTCTGTAAAGAGCGTTTAGGTCTGGATGCGCCACTCGGTTCAATTGACCGTGCAAAACTGAACGTGAAAGGCTCATCCCTTGCAGCCGGTCATCCCTTTGCAGCAACTGGTGGTCGTATTATTGCGACGGCAGCCAAACTGATTGCTCAAAAAGGTTCAGGTCGTGTACTGGTATCGATCTGTGCTGCCGGTGGTCAGGGTGTTACAGCGATTATCGAAAAATAAGCTGCTACCTTGATTCAAAAAAGCTCCTCGATTGAGGAGCTTTTTTATACCTTTTACCTACTGTATTGGCATTGGATTATTTTTAAAGTATTCGTCAACTTTATTCCAAGGTGCTGTTGATGCTACACCCCTCACAATGTTTTGATTAACCCCCTGGCACAGCGCTGCATCGGGAGTGAGGTGGAATGCGTTAACATTTGGATCCATATAAGGCAGTGAACCAGGACGGCGCTGGAAGTAGAAGTTCAACCAATCCACCATCGGCTCGAAGCCATGTGATGACATCGCCCATGCGCTATTATGTCCCCCCCAATGATGTCCGAATTCATGCGCAATAATACGAAAACCTGATAAACGATAGTGACCATAGAATAGCCAAGTATCGACACCCAGCACGGTACCGCCACCAAGACCACCACCCATATTGGTAATACCAAGATTAATCTCGTTACGATTTAAAATCTCTTTGTAGATACGAACATAGTCTTCAGGCATATAAATACCGTTTGGCCCATCGACTTGACCTGCATTACCAAAGAAATCATGGCCCATCACTGCTTTATGATTAAACCAGAGGTTTTCAAATTCAGGGGTACTGAGCATGTATGCTAAGTTCGTCATCATGATGACCCATTCACGCGCATAGACAGGCGTTACTCGACACCATTTGCCTGGTTCGTCATATTTACCAAAATAGATTTTCCATTTTGCCTGAATTTTATTGAGCTTTTTCACATGCTCGTCTGTTTCAGAAGTCACATGTAAATCGAAAATATCACTTGGTATCAGCGTGGTCTGACTTAAACCTGCCAACTGAATTGAACCACTGCCATCTGCAAGCGGGAAGCGGGATTGATCATTCAATTTAATATTAAATTTTGCAGTGGAAAATGGCGTAAGCTCATCTAAATCTGCAAGTATAACCCAATCATCTGAATGACGGATTTTGGCGCGAATTTGTAAATTTCGAACAGGAACAGCGCTATAACTTTTAAGCGTTAAAGCGTTGCTACTCAGCTCTGCCGATAAAATCCGATTCATATACACATGACGTTCAGCACTATTGGTCAGCGCCTCCCAAGATTCACCATCTTGCAATACAAGTGTTTGATTTTGTGCTTTAGATTCAGTCAACAATAATGCAGAACTCAGCTGTTTGGTCTTATTTTGCTGTAATGTGACCATTGGCAAGAGCTTAACCCTTTGATTAGACAAATGAATCAACTGTTGGCCATACACCGCAACATCACCTGCTCTTTCGATATGACTGCTTTCAGCTTGCCCTTTCAGGATATATTTTTTGAATTGGTCGATATTGTGCTTTGGCAGAATTGATTTTAAGCCAAATTCCTGAGTAGGATATGTTGCTATCGAACCATCATTCCTTGCGGTATACACAGTACCGTCATCATGACGGTGTAAAAGGGTCGCAAGATTTGACTCTGTCAAAATAGGTGCAATGTGAGTGTCATTTTCACGAATTTGGTTAATGTCATGCACATAAGTTTTACCGTTTGGAAGGCTGGTATACAGATGATCTCGCATGACTTCCATACGTGCATTACAGTTACGACCACAATCAGGAAGACTGAGCCGAGCAAACTTTTTCGCTTTTAAATGGTTTTGTGCAATAGCATCGCTTTGACGCCAGACATTAATACGACCTTCGATATCGGGGACATAGATATAGCGGTCATCTGCGGTAACAGCATTACTGTGAACTAAAGCATGGTTCACTGTATCGCCCCACCAAACGCCAGTTCCTAGCGCCATCACAAAGCTCGGTTGAGGCTGTGAAATATCTAGAATATCGACACGGTTAGAACCATAACTGGCCACATATAAGCGTTCTGCATGGATTTCGATATCTGCAAGACTGTCCCATTTTTTTGCTAAGCCTTCAATTTTTAATGGATCAATTGCACTCAGCGCACGTTTTTGTTTTAAATCATAACGTAAAATTTTTGATTCTGATTGGCTGTTGGCGATATACAATATATCACCAGTTCGTACCAGGGCTGTAGGATTCCATGTACTTAAACCGAAATCTTGAGCAGTAAGTTCCGAACCCACATCCAAGACTTTAAATTCTGAAATTTTGGTAAATTGAGCATTATTTCCTGTTGATGGATTAGAGCCAACCGTACCTGACCCAGGCTTAGATGCATGGCTGTCATTCTCACCACCACCGCCGCCACAAGCAGTCATGAGTAAGGCAATGCTTAAACTCAACAAGCTGTATTTTAACTTCATAATTCCCCTTAGATGCAAATGCATAAAAACTTCTGCTCTTATAAAGGGGTTTAAGATGAATACCAAGTCGAATAAGTGTGCTATGTGTCAAAGAAATACTGCTGTTTACTAAATTCCCCACATAAAGCACAAGTAACATTAGCTGTGCTTTATTTTTTTCTATGCTTTTCTTATTATATTTTTCGATGCTCAGGCTGATATCCAAGCATTTCTTCTATCGAATCATAACACCACTGAAAAATGAAGGTATATACCAGAATACACAGGGTCAGGCTAAAATCGAGCACAATCGCCTGCCATAGCCCCATGTTCATCGCATAGGCCACCATTGGAATGGTGGCGAGCATTAAACCACCTTCAAAGCCAATCGCATGTAAAATACGCACTCGAATCGTTCGTTTCAGTTGACGTTTCGCTTCAAATTTTTCGAAATAATGATTAAACAGCATATTCCAGATGACAGAGGTCACGGCCATCACAATTCCCAGTACACCTGTGACTTCTAGCGGCATATTAAAAATAAGACTCAAAGCTATCGCAATGATCACCAACAGGATGACTTCATAGCTAAGCGCATGCACAAGTCGTCTTTTGGAAATCAACATTTTCATTACTCGGTTTTTTATCAATAATCGCGCATATTATGTTCTTTAAACTGATTAATCGAGTTAGAATATTTCAATAAAATTGATAGATAAGATTGCATGAATATTAATCAGGAACAACTCACTGTATTTAAAACTGTGATGGAAACCGGTTCATTCTCTGCAGCTGCACGAAAATTGGGCAAAGTTCCCTCTGCCATTAGCATGTCAATTGCGAATTTAGAAATTGATCTGAATCTGCAACTGTTCCAGCGTATTGGGCGTGAACCTGTGCCAACGGAGCAGGCACAGACACTGTATGAAAGAACAGAACAGCTGTTAATCGAAATGAATCAGTGGAAACAGCATGCGCTTGCCCTAAGTTCAGGCCTGGAGTCTGAACTGAATATCGTCATCGTTTCTGAATTACTGCATACGCGCTGGACTGATTATGTCGTTCTGGTGGAACAGCAATTTCCCGAGCTTCAGATTAATGTCTTTGGTGCACCTCAGGAAGATGCGCAACAGATGCTCTTGGATGGTAGCGCACAACTGGCATTAATGTTTGAGCGGGAACAACTCGATGCACGTGAACAGTTTGTGGAATTAAAGCGTGAAGTCTTGATTCCTGTCGCAGCCAAGCAGCATGTACTGAGTCAATACGATCAGGTCAGCTTTGAACAGATTCTAAATAGCCGTCAAATTGTGGTGGCGAGCCGTGACCGTAATATTAAACCTGAATTATTATATTCCCGTCATTACTGGCGCACTGACAATCATCATTCTGCCTGTAGCATGATTCAACAGGGTTTGGGTTGGGGTGTTCTCCCGCAGGAAATGCTAAAAAAACAGCCGAATTTACAGAAAAATCTGCAAGTGCTGAATCTGCTCGATTTCACCCCAAAGTTTGAATATTTTATCGATCTGGTCTGGAGTCGGGAAAGCAACTTGGGCACAGCTGCTCATTTTTTGATTAATCATCTGCGAAATCAGCGTAAAAGTAGCAAATAATCACAGAAACACCACTTCAGTCTACTTGGTAAATACAGGGTTTATGATATAAAAGTATGCATAAGCAATAACCATAGAACTAGATCGTAATGACATTAACCGCATTAGACCAATTAAAAAACTTGACCACAATTGTGGCGGATAGCAGTGACTTGAGCGCAATTGAAAAATTTCGTCCTCTGGATGCAACCACCAATCCATCACTGATTACAGCAGCGGCCAGTCAAGTTGAGAACAAGGCCCTGATTGAAGCGGCCTATCAGCAGGCGCAGCAGGAAGGCTATGCGGATGATGCCCTAATTGAACGTACCATTGATATTTTGACCGTCAAATTCGGCGTTGAAATCTTGAAATTAATTGAAGGGCGTGTTTCGACTGAAGTCGATGCGTCCCTGTCTTTTGATACTGCTGCCACCATCGCAAAAGCCAAAGAGTTACTGGCACTATATGCGCAGTATGGGATTGACTCCGATCGCATCCTGATCAAGATTGCATCAACCTGGGAAGGCATTCAGGCCGCAAGAACCTTAGAAGAAGAAGGCATTCATACCAACCTGACCCTGTTATTTGGCCAGCATCAGGCCCATGCCTGCGCTGATGCCAAAGTTACTTTAATTTCACCTTTTGTTGGCCGGATTCTGGACTGGTACAAGAAGGCTGAAGGTGTGGATGCTTATCCAATCGAAAAAGATCCTGGCGTGTTATCGGTTAAAAGTATTTATGAGTTTTATAAAGCCCATGGCATTCAAACCGAAATTATGGGCGCCAGCTTCCGCAGTATCGATCAGGTCTTGGGCTTGAGCGGTTGTGACCTTCTTACCGTTGCACCAAATCTACTGGCAGAACTGAACCATGATCAACGTAAAGTTCAGCCGCAACTTTCAGCGACAGCTATTACTGTGCAGGGTGAACTGAGTCCGATCAGTCAGGCAGCATTTCTGGAACAGCTGAAGCAGGATCAAATGGCCAGTGAACTATTACAAGGCGGTATTCAGGGTTTCATCAAAGCGCGTGAGCAACTGGCTGCGCTATTAGGTCAAACCTTTCTCAATCCCGTTGAAAGCTAAGCTAAAATCTTAGAAATTTTACCAGCCGATGTTGCTATAATGCCGCATCGGCTTTTTCTTGTGCGAATTCTTCGTGTTTGGTATTACAGATCTCAGTACCTTTATCATTGGTACCACCTTAATTGTGCTCTTGCCCGGCCCCAATTCCCTTTATGTCATGTCCATTGCCTCACGTTTTGGTATCAAGACAGGTTATTTAGGTGCTCTGGGAGTGTATACCGGTGACATGATTCTGATTTTATGTACTGCTTTGGGGGCTGCATCTTTATTGCATGCTTTTCCAATCCTGTTTATTACTTTGAAGATTATCGGCGCCATCTACCTGAGTTATCTGGGGATGAAGTTATTAATTGCCGCCTATAAAACCATTCGTCCAACAGAAAAAGTGACGATTCCGCAGATGAATGCGGCTGATGCTAAAGCTTCGTCTATTCAGCCATTTCGTACTGCATTGACCATCAGTATTTTAAATCCAAAAGCGATTCTGTTTTATCTGTCATTTTTTGTGCAATTTGTTGATCCTCGCTATCCTTATCCGGCATTGACTTTCATTCTATTGGCTTTGATCTTGCAATTGATTAGCATGACCTATCTGTCCATTCTGATTTTCTCAGGGGTAAAACTGGCCTCCTATTTCAACCAGCATTACAAACTGACAGCCAGTTGTGTGGCCATAGTCGGCATTTTATTCTGTGGTTTTGGGATGAAGCTAGCCAGCTCTACCTTATAAAAGCTTGAAACAGATATTGTCTAAATACGTGAAAAGCGTATGATTTAAACGCTTTTTAAAATTGTGTCATGGACGATGCCAAAACTATTACAAGATCTGTCTCTTACTGCGGTCATTGCCGGCCTGATTACCTGCCTGATTGGCATTAGTGTTTCTGCTGTACTGGTGATTGAAGCTGCACAAAGCTTAGGCGCCAATGCGGCACAAATCAGTTCCTGGTTATGGGCACTGGGAATCGGCATAGGTATCTCTGGTGTGTGGCTGTCCTGGAAATATCAGTATCCTGTTTCTACTGCCTGGTCAACGGCGGGACTAGCTTTGATCATTGCGTCTGCGGGTCATTACAGCCTCGGTGAAGCGATTGGTGCGTTTCTGATTTGTGGACTGTTGACTGCTGCGCTGGGATTCTTAGGAATTTTTGAGCGTATTTTTCATTTTATTCCACAAAGTTTAACCAGTGCCATGCTGGCTGGAGTATTGCTAAAATTTGGTATTTCAGTATTTGGTAGCCTGCAACAGTCCTGGAAATTTGTACTCAGTGTCCTGGCCATTTATCTGATCTCAAAAAAAATCAGCACACGCTATAGCATCGTGATTACCGTATTTACCGCAATTGCGCTCTGCCCTTTCTTTATCGATTTTACAATCCCGAGTTTAAACTGGAGTATGGCCCAGCCGGTCTGGATCCAACCTGAATTTAGTCTACAAGCTGTTCTAGGGCTGGCTTTACCACTGTTGGTGATCAATCTGGCTTCGCAATATCTACCCGGACTGGCAGTAATTAAAAGCTATGGCTATCCACCCAAGGTAAACGGTATTTTAGGCTGGACCGGTATAAGTCAGGCGATACTGGCACCTTTTGGCTGCTTTAGTGTCAATCTTGCTGCGATCAGTGCGGCAGTGAGTCTGGATACTCAAGCTCATCCCGACCCACAGAAACGCTATATTGCAGGCATGAGTTGTGGGCTGTTTTATATTTTGATGGGACTATTTGCAGCGACCTTGACCAGTGTCCTGATGGCATTTCCAGCAATCCTGATTACCATTCTGGCCGGAATTGCCTTATTCGGCACCATTGGGCATAACATCGCGCTGGCTTTTCAGCAAAGCCATGAACGTGAAGCGGCTCTGATGACCTTTTTATTCAGTGCATCCAATATTCAGTTTTTCGGGATTGGTTCAGCCTTTTGGGGCTTACTACTGGGATTAATGGTTTATTTTCTATTTAAGCTCAAGCCTCAAGTCACTTAAAATTGATGACTGATCATTAGAATAAAATGACAAATAAGGGCAGCGATCATGTCTGCCTTTTATGAATGTCCTGCGGTCTGGGAAAAAAGGTTGATGACGAGTACACCGGAAATAATCAGTGCAATGCCAATAAGTGCAGGCACATCGAGCGTCTGCTTGAAAAGTACATAGCCCACAATTGCAGTCAGAACAATTCCCACACCGGCCCAGATGGCATAAGCGATTCCCAATGGAATGACTTTAATCACTTTGGACAATAAATAAAATGCAATACAGAATAAAACCACGACTGCCAAAGACGGCCATAATTTGCTAAAGCCTTCAGATTTTACTAAAAATGTAGAGCCTGTGACTTCGGCGACAATCGCCAGTGCCAGTAACAGGTAGGCCCACGATACAGGATTCATTTTTCCATCTCCAAAATTTCAGTGTTCATGCTTTGAATAACAAGCCAATTAAAATAGAAAATTAAACTTTAAATAATGCTTATTTTACAGTGAATGCTGGTGCAGAAAATCAAGGGTGCGAATAAAGGTTTGCTGACTCTCTTTTTTGCCCATAAAAAACTGGTATTCATGAATCAGCCAGGCTTTAGATTCCGGATAAAATACCTCGGTCACTGCAATATTCCGGGCCTTGAGTGTCTCTACAAAAGGTAAGGATTGAGTATCGGTCAGAAAGTCTTTATTACCGCCACTGATGAACACCGGCGGATAAGCATTTGAAATATGCTGGATCGGGGAAATCTGCTTTAAAAATTCGACATCATCTTTCTGGTCGCCCGTATAGGCCTGTACCAGATTATAAACGCCCCATTCGACCATTTTGATTTCAGCCGGTGCTTTTTGCACAAAGGCCTGTAGATCATAAATACCACAATGCAAAATCAAGCCTTTGAGCTGCATTGGTTGAATATTTGGACTGAAATTGGATTGTTGTGAAAACTCTGGATTGGTCAACAATGCGGCATAATGACTGGCCAGATTGGCACCGGCAGAATCTCCGGCTAAATACAGTTGTGCTGCATCAATGTAGTAGTTCTCGGCATACGTGTTGATAAATGCCAACGCCTGATTGATTTGCTGAAGTTGACTCGGATAAGTCACCTGAGGCGCAAACTGATATTGTACAGAAATCACGTTATAGCCTTGCGCCGCCAATAGCTTAAAATAGCCGCGGGCATGTGCCTTGGAACCTGAAATCCAGCCACCGCCATGAATCCAGACAATAGTCGGTCTCGGGCCTAGATTCTGAATATTTTGCGGTTGATACAGATCGAAGCTTAAATCTTGTAGCGGCTGGTACACAATATTGTTTTGTACCCGAACAGTTTTAGGGGCATAACGATCCATCACTTTTTGTTGTAGGCCCGTAGTCATATTGAAGGCACTGGCAATTAGCCTGCTATTTTGTACGGTATTCTGACAGCCCGCTAACATCATCGAGCTGACCAGCACAAGATTTACCGCGATATATCTCACAATTTCAATTTCCCTATATTGATAAAAATCAAGCGCAGGCAGTTTAACTGAAATGCTCAAAAACCAAAAACTTAATCCAGTTCGTTCTGGCAGCAGAGGTGAAAATCCCCAGTTTTTTGCTCGGATTTATTTGCCCATTTCTTTACAGTTTTATGTGAATAATAGTTGTAATTTAATGAGTTTTTTCATTTTTTTAGGTTTTGCAATTGCACCTGTAGAGTCACTGTGCTATCAATGAATCAGAAGCGAACAATAAACATTTGGAGTAAAAAAATCATGGCCTATCAGCATATTTTAGTTCCGGTAGACGGCTCAGAAATTTCTTTTTCCGCAGTACGACATGCTGCAAAAATTGCCAAAGCATTTGGTGGCCAGCTTTCCCTGATCAGCCTGATTGCAGAAGATCCTTTTACTGAAGCTGATTTCTATTACAGCTCATCTATCATGAAGGAATATTTTGTACAGGCGCATGCCAATGCCAAAAATGCCCTGAAAGAAGCCACTGCGATTGCAGCGACTGAAGGTATTGAAGCTCAGTCACGGATCGTCACGGGTCTGGTCAATGCCGAGCACATTGCCAAAACTGCTGATGAAGTAAAAGCAGACCTGATTGTTATGGGTTCTCATGGCCGTAAAGGCTTCCAGAAAATGATTCTGGGCAGCTTTGCACAGGATGTTTTAGGTGCCAGTGAAATTCCGGTTCTGATCGTGAAAAAATAATCAAAGCTTTGCGCATCTTCAAGGTGCGCATTACCCGGTTTTCTATATTTGATTTCAAACCAAACCGTACGTTATGGAGATTCACCCACCCAAATCCTATTTTCCTTACTGCAATAATAAATATCAGGAAGCACCATGAATAATTATGATCATCTTCTCGTAGCACTCGATGAGTCCTCGATTTCCTATGCTGCCGCAGAACATGCCCTCGAACTGGCCAAAGTATTTCATAGCCATGTCACCTTACTCAGTGTCATTGCGGTTGACCCTTTTAAGGGCGTAGATTTTTATAAAGTTGCTCCAGCAGTCACAGATTACTTTATGCATGCAGAACAAAATGCGCTTGATCGCTTAAATGACCTGAAACAGAGCTTTGTTCGTGAAGGCATACAGGTCACGACAAAAATCCTGCATGGTATGGCACCTTCAGAAGGAATCTTACAGGCTGCAAATGAATCACCGACTGATGTCATTATTATGGGTTCACATGGCCGTAAAGGTTTGCAAAAACTCATGCTGGGTAGTGTGGCGCAAAATGTGCTGGCACTTTCTGATATTCCAGTACTGGTGGTCAGACAATAACAGGTATTGATGAAAGCCTGAGCTGAGCAGGCTTTTAGCGAAGCTTTTGATTCAGCTCACTCAAGAAGATTTCTGCATCAAGCTGGCTTTGAAATACTTTCTTGTATTCCCCGACCTGCTGAACAGAATGAGGCGTATATTGAATCGAGATTTCAAGTAAGCCATTTTCAGGATTCTTGCTGACATGCACGGCAATAATATGCTGGCTATTTAAATAAAAACCATCTTCAATTTTCACTAACATATCTTGGACAACCTCTAGTAAGCGAATCTGTAGATCCCTTTACCTAGCTTACAGCTTAATAAATACTCTTTTCCGTATAATCATACTGTAACACCCTTTGGTACTTACTAAGCCTTTAGAGAAATTCAACTGTATTTAAAGCCAGCGTTTGAAATAAACAGGAAATAAAAAACCGGATCAGGTCGATCCGGTTTTTTATGAATATTGATGTTATACGCTGAGCATACTATTGAGTGTCTCAGACACGTTTTTAGATTTAACCAGTGGTTTTAAGGTTTCAAGCTGTGCTTTCACTTCACTGCGTTGCGGTTCTGCCAAGGTATACCAGCGTGACAATACCTGTAGCAAACGTGAGCCTACAATCGGGTTTTTCTCGTCCAGATATTTCGCCAGACCAATAAAATGCTGCACACCAAAGCTCCAGGTATTCACCGGATTGGCATTCAGACCGCCGCTCACAGCACGGATCCGGTTTGGTACAGCCAGATCATAATCAGGATGCTGGGTCAGATAGGCAATGGTTGCATCGGTTGCTTTTGGATGCGCTGCCTGCACCATAAACCACTGATCTAAAGACAGGGCTTCGTCTTCAAAGCGGCGATAAAAGTCTGCCAAAGCTTCTTTTGCTTGTGGTGCATCGTTCCAGACCAGAACTTTCAGGGCGCCCAAACGTTCAGACATATTACCTGTATGGTACTGTTCATAGGCCAAATCAAAGGCAGATGCATCTCCCTGACGGGCGATCATCGTCAGCATGATGTTTCTTAAAGCACGTACACCCATCGCTTGCGAGAATTCAGATTGCAGATCAGGATCCAGATCAAGATACGTCTCTTTGGCTGTTTCACCAAAGGCACGGGCCAGTGTATGCAGCAAAGCCTCACGCTTTTCCTGAATCATGACCGGATTATAATCCTGATCAATACGGCTACCCAAATAGCCTTCAGACGGTACATCAAACAGACGTGATGCCAACAGCGGATCTTTTTCAATCACACCCGGCAAGGTATTCAACATCGCCGCGATATAAATTTCTGCAGGCTGGTCATCCAGCAAGATACGCTCGAGTAAGGTCTGAGTTGCTTGCCACTGGTTAAAACCATTCGTTTCATATTGCAACAGGAAAGCCAGTTCTTTTTCTGAATAGTCAAAGTCCAGATTCACTGGTGCAGAGAAATTACGCAACAAGGACACCACCGGTTTTGCTGTCACACCGCTAAATTCGATCGTGGCTTCATCCTGATCAAACAGATACACTCCATCTTTCACGCCATTTTCAAAGAGTGCCTCAGAGTTCAGTGTTAACTGCTTACCGGTTTCAGCATCAAACAATGCCAAAGCCACTGGAATAGGTACTGCTTTCAGATTTAGATATTTAGCATGGGTTTTCAGGCTTTGTTTAAAACTGAGGCGATAGATTTGTGTCTCTACATCATATTCAGCTTTTGCTTGAAGTTTAGGCGTACCCGGCTGGTTATACCAGATCAGGAAATTAGAGAGATCCACACCTGAACCTGCTGTAAGCGCGGCCACCCAATCCTCAACTGTTACCGCCTGACCATCATGACGGCGGAAATATTCATCAGTTCCCTGACGGAATTTTTCCTTGCCCAGCAAGGTCGCCATCATGCGGTTAATTTCCGCACCTTTTTCATAAACAGTGGCAGTATAGAAGTTGTTAATTTCTACAAAATGATCCGGACGTGGTGGATGCGACAGCGGCCCTGAATCTTCCGGGAACTGATGTGCTTTCAGAACCGCCACATCATCAATACGCTGTACCGCAGCCGACTGTAAATCTTCCGAGAAAGACTGGTCACGGAATACCGTCAGACCTTCTTTAAGACATAACTGGAACCAGTCACGACAGGTAATCCGGTTACCAGTCCAGTTATGAAAATATTCATGGGCAATCACCGACTGTACCCGCATGATCGCAGCATCAGTGGTAAATTCTTCATCGGCGAGCACACATGAGGTATTGAAGATATTCAGACCTTTGTTTTCCATGGCACCCATATTAAATGCACTGGTCGCCACGATCATGTAATTGTCGAGGTCATATGGCAGGCCATAATGCTCTTCATCCCAACGCATGGAATGTTTAAGCGCTTCCATGGCAATCTTGCATTTTGGAATATCTTTTTCTTCTGCATAGATTTCCAGTGCCACATTACGGCCTTCTGACGTAACATAGGAATCTTTCATCACCGCCAAGTCACCAATGACACAGGCAAAGAGATAACTTGGCTTTTTGGTCGGGTCCTGCCAGATGGCGTAATGACGGTTGGCATCGACTTCCCCGGTTTCCAGCAGGTTACCATTGGCAAGTAAAACAGGATATTTCTTGTCTGCTTCGACACGCGTGGTAAAGACCGACAACACATCCGGACGATCTGGATAGAAGGTAATTTTACGGAAACCTTCTGGCTCATTTTGGGTTACAAACAGATCTGAACTGGCCTGATACAGACCTTCCAGCATAGTATTGCTTTCCGGATGAATTTTCACCACGATTTCAAGCAATACCTGATCAGGTGCATTGGCAATCAGCAGTTGCTCAGCATCCAGACTGTAGTCACTGGCATTGAGTATTTGACCATTTAACTGAATCGATTGCAGTTCCAGATCTCGTCCGAGCAAGACCAGATCACCGGCAGTTTGACGCTGCATCTCCAGCTTGCTGCTGACCAGACTGTGGTCACTGTAGACTTGAATATTCAGGTCGATGGAATCAACAACAAAGGAAGGTTTTTGATAGTCTTTTAAATAAATGGTTTGATCCGCTTCGATCACCGGGTTTGCCGCAATATTCATGTCCTGTCCTAATCTTTTATCGTGTTCGACATTGTTCATGTCAAAATCATACGCCAAGTTTGAAACGCTGTCTGTGCATTTGTATTGTTAGATCTAATATGGGCATTTCGTGCACCACTTTCAATGCATTCTGCCTAATTGAGCAGCACCCGGCTCTACATAAGAAATATCTATGCCATAAAAATAGTCAGGATCATAATTTCTTACATTTTAATAAATTACTGATTTAAAAATATATAATTTTATTTGCAGAGTACCGCATAAATGCTGATTAAAAAATGAGCACACTTCTTGCTACAGTTAAACTGTGTTTTTCCACACTTCCAATGAAAGAATAATGATAACGATGATGAGGTGAGCCATGTATTTAAAACAGCATGTTGTACGGATCGAAAATATCAAAACTTTGCAGACCCTGGATCAGGCCAATATTGACCATAAAGTGATTGCACTGTTGATGAGCTGTGAAGGAATTCCACTTCAGGCCCATGAAGTAACTGCCATTCTCAACACCTACGATGCACTCGGTGCCAAAAAAGTGCCCTCTAAAAAGGTTCAGGCCTTAATTCATGCTAAACATCGCGGCGAGGAGGACGACACATTACCCTGCCCGGTTTAAAAAGCATCATTTCATGTTTTAAAATCAGAGCTACTTCGGTAGCTCTTCTCCTGTTTGGATGACTATTTTTGATTTAGAAAAATTGCACCCGTCCACTACGTTTGCATCTCATCAGCCGTGTATAATCAAATGCCCGTCCATTCTAGAGTTGCCCGCGACCATGGTATTCAGTGTTCTGCAAAAACAGCTTGATGAAAGTACCCACTGCCCGCTGTGTAAGGCATCGATGTATTGGATTGAGGCAGAGCAATATGATCAGGAACTGAGCTATCATGAATGCAGCCATTGCCAGCATCAGCTTTATTCTGATCAAAAGCACAATTGTTATTGTGAACGATGTCTGGCGCAGCGTAAACGCATGCTCAAGGAAGTCCGTTTACAGGAAAATCGTCTCTATCATAAAAAACAGGACCGGCCGGTTCCTGAGCTCAATCAGCTCAGTTTTATCAATAAACTGTTTCTACTTTCGATTTTAGATGAACAAGTACAGGAATATAGCCAGCACCGCGAATATATCGACTGGCATCAAATTCGCTATTTTTCCATCAGTCCGAACTATCTGTTTCAACATGGTCTGGTCAAAAATATGCTCAGAGAACAGATTTTAATTCCCAAAGATGTGCAACAGGAAAATCAGCACTATTATATTAATGTACGTCTGGATGGCTATTCTGAACCGAGCCTGTTCAGCATTACCCAGCAACTACGCAACTGGTTTTATCAGAACCTGAGTCAAGGTGTGCCTTTTAAAAGTGCAGATGAAGTCAAAGATGCCCTGTATTGTCTGCTATATGAGGAGATCATTCAGTTTGCGCAATTTTACTGTCGTAGCTGGAATGTGCAGATTGCCGGAAATCAGAGCTTTCAGACCTTTTGCTATCGCCTTTTAGATGTCTTGGCAGTGGGACAGATTTATTATCTGGTACAGACCGCACTGGAATATCTATATAAGCAAAAAGCGCTTAAGCCACGCAATGAAAATTTTATTAATACCAATCTGCTGAAAAAAACCTTACAACAGTATCGGGAACGTTCTGTCACGGAAAAATGGGAAACCTCTACCCTGCCACGCCCGCCACAACTGGCCTTCAGCAAGATGAGTGAAATCCTGTTTTATCGCTTCCTGGGTTATGATGAGAATATTTTCTTTCAGCCGGTCTGGCGCTCATGGCATAAAATTGAACCGCGCCTGAAATTTTATTCGCAGAAACGTTGTATGCACTGCGGTTCACAGGAACTTTCGGTGGATTATGATGCCAGTGACTATGTCAGCCTGTTCTGCCGTAGCTGTAAGCATCAGGACCATTATTTTACCCGCTGAGCGAAGATACGACTTAGATTCCTTTTTGACAGATGATCATTATGAATACTTCTACGCAAGCACTACAGCACACGCTTCTGGATCAAATCTGCGAGGCATGGTTAAAGTTACAGCAACATCAGCCATTGGTGCATATCATGACCAATGCCGTGGCCAGTAATTATGTGGCCAATGTGGTGCTGGCTGCCAATGCTTCCCCCGCCATGATCGATAATCCTTTTGAGGCCGAAAGCTTTGCCAAAATTGCAGCTGCGATCAATCTCAACCTGGGTACGCCGACCACCGAACAAGTACAGGCCATGCATATTGCTGCAGAAACGGCACATCGTCTGAAAAAACCATGGGTACTGGATCCGGTTGGTTATGGAACGGTACTGCATTGGCGCTCGAATACGGTAGATCAGTTGCTCAATTCCCATCCGACAATTTTACGGGGCAATGCCTCTGAAATTGGTGCTTTGGCCGGAAAGCGGATCGAATCCAAAGGTGTGGACAGCACCATCAATAGTGCCGATGTTTATTTACAGGCACAAAGCTTATTGGCGCATTGTGACTGTGTCGCGATTTCCGGTGAATCTGATTACATCATTTCCAGAGATTATCCGGTAATACAGGTATCAGGCGGATCATATTTACAACCGCGAGTCACGGCCACCGGTTGTGCACTTGGTGCACTGATTGCAGCCTATAGTGCTGTAAGTTCTCCCGCAATCGCAGCACTCGCTGCACATGTGCATTTTGCAATTGCAGGTCAACGGGCTTTTGAACGTGCGCCACAGCTTGGCAGTTTTAATGTGGCTTTTTTGGATGAAGTCCATCAACTTAATACTGAAAGCATCCGACAATACGCCAACTTTCAAATTTTGCCGGGAGCAGTTTAGTTTGCTAACAGCTTTAAGGGATGTTTGCAGGTTTGCATAGACCTGACACCCCACTTTTAGCTGTACATCGCTCACATTTTCTACTAATTTCTGAAGAGATAGGTTGTTTCTGAATCCTACGCTGAAACTATTTTGAGCATAATCGGTGGTTAACTGAACAGGCTTCATATAACTTAATGTAATTTATCTACCGATTTCCGCCAAAGAGATCAAAATTTTGTTTGATCTGTTTTTGCATGATCCAACTGAAATCATGTGAATTATAATTTAATTATCCAGCAGGATTTGAATGTTACTTTTAAGCTTTAATTAACAGGCTCTATTGATCAATATCCAGTATGTGATTCTGCTTATGCTACATTACGAATCTGGCTTTTAGACTTAAAACTCTAGTGCAATATCAAGCCATTCAGCTCAATATCCAACTTGAAGGATAGTCTGCATCGAATGATAAAAAATCTGTCTGAACAATGACCTCACTTTGTTTTAATAAGGACAATTGAGAAAAGATGCATTAAAAAAAGTCAGCTGCCACTAGAGCAACTGACCTTCAAGATTTGAACAAAGCAAGTGTTTAAGCCGCGTAATGAATACTGACTGATTTGATACGATTGCTTTCAATTTCAGTGACTTTGAACTGTACACCTTGATAATCCAATTCAGTACCGACTTCGACCACACTGTTGGTTTTATCCAGAATCAGACCCGCAACACTGATATAACCAGCATCTTCATCAATCAGATCAATCATGCCGAGTTCAAGCTCAAGCTGATACAGATCCAGCATACCTGAAGCGATCCAGTGGGAATCGTCAATTCTGACCAAATCAAGTTGTTCGTCTGCATCCGGGAACTCACCGGCAATGGCTTCAAATACATCTAGTGGTGAGATCAGACCCTGTACATTACCAAACTCGTCGCTCACCAAGACCAAAGAGCCTTTAGAGGTACGCAAAGTATTGATCGCATCAATAACTTTCATCTTTTCAAAGATATAAATTGGACGATGGCGTTTGATCAGGGCTTTTAACTCTTCCGGTTCTTCCAGCACATCCAGTAATTCCTTGGCGCGTACGATGCTAATCACCTTATCCAGGCTGCCACGACATACCGGAAACAGGCTGTGGGGAACAGATAGAATTCTTTCACGGATCTGTTCCGGGCTATCCTCTAGATCGACCCATGAAATCTGACTGCGCGGTGTCATGATCGAAGCGACTGAACGCTCTGCAAGGGTCAATACCCCGCCAATCATGTAACGTTCTTCATCTGCAAAGGCTTCTTGAGCTTCATTTTTGTCAGTATCAGTGGTTTCCAGCTTGCCGCCCATTAACTTCAAAATGGAATCAGCCGTACGATGACGCAAAGGAATCTTAGATTCATGCTTTGCTGCATTACGCTGGCCGAACTGGTTGAACGCTTCGATCAAGATCGCGACACCAATACCCGAATAGATATAGCCTTTTGGAATGTGGAAACCAAAACCTTCTGCAATCAGACTGATACCAATCAAAAGCAGGAAGCTTAGACACAGAATCACCACGGTTGGATGACGGTTTACAAAACTGGTCAATGGTTTCGATGCCAGTAGCATTACACCCATCGCAACAATCATTGCAGCCATCATGACGTAAATATTGTCGACCATACCAATTGCAGTAATCACTGAATCTAAAGAAAATACAGCATCTAAAACCACAATTTGGGCAACAACAGCAGTGAAACTTGCATAAACCACCTTAGTGGTCAATTTGACTTCAGGCTTACCTTCTATCTTTTCATGTAACTCTGTGACGGCTTTATACACCAAGAACAAGCCACCAAATAACAAGATCAAGTCCCGACCAGAGAAGGTCCAGTCAAACAGGGTGATCAGCGGCTGAGTCAAAGTGACCAGCCAAGCAATGGCAAACAACAGGCCCAGACGCATCAATAATGCGAGTGAAAGACCGATGACACGAGCTTTATCACGTTGTTCAGGAGGAAGTTTTTCAGCCAGAATGGCAATAAAGACTAGGTTATCAATACCTAAAACGATTTCAAGAATAATAAGAGTAATTAAACCTACCCAAATTCCGGGATCTAATAAAAATTCCATTAGAGAACTACCCCGTTCGAGTAAGCTAGAAATAGAGATGGAAGATCAACGCACGGCGAGGGATCCATTAAATTTAACCTATGTAACTTAAGACCATTCCATTATGCATAAACTGAGTATTTTGTAATGTATTAATTTTAGGACTTACGCATTGACGGATTCAAAAAAGTATTAAAATACTTTATAAAGTATCTGTGATCAGACGAATTAAACATGCTTCTACAGCAACTTGTACATTACCCATTTATATGGGCTTTCTCATGA
>NZ_VPCL01000013.1:0-162721 GCF_013418235.1 Acinetobacter sp. YH12156 | reverse complement strand
TTCAAACAAATTCAGGCTGGGTTTATACTGCATTTATTATTGATGTGTTCTCACGAGCAATTGTTGGATGGAAAGTATCGACACGGATGAATACAGATATGGTGCTCGATGCATTGGAGCAAGCATTGCATGATCGAGGCATGCCAAAGAATGTGATTCATCATTCCGACAGAGGTGTGCAATATCTTTCCATTCGCTATACCAATCGTTTAGAAGCAGCAAATTTACGAGCATCAGTCGGTACGACTGGTGATTCATACGATAATGCTTTGGCTGAAACGGTGAATGGCTTATACAAAACAGAGGTGATTGAATATCTAAAAGCAGATTGGCAAGGTTTAGCAGATGTACAACTTACGACACTAAATTGGGTAGATTGGTTCAATAAAGAGCGTGTACATAGTGCACTATGTGTTTAGTCCCAGATTTTAATGGTGCAATATTCTCAGATAAATGGAAGGAAGCACTATGGGACAAGTTCTACACAGCAGCGCCACAACGACACAGGCAGTGCGTCGAGCAATACAAAATAGTCAAGAGAGCTTAAGAACGCTAGCCAAGCGTTACGGCATCAATCAAAAGACCGTCGCAAAATGGAAGAAACGTACTTCAGTAGATGATCTTACAACCGGGCCAAAGAATCCTCGCTCAAGCGTGTTATCGCCTGAAGATGAGGCGGCAATTGTTGCTTTTCGAAAACGCACTTTGTTGCCGCTAGACGATTGCCTTTATGCATTGCAGCCGAGTATTCCTTATCTGACACGCTCGTCGTTACACCGCTGCTTGCAGCGGCATGGTATTTCACGACTGCCTGAGGTACAAGGTGATCGCCCTGTCAGGAAGCGCTTCAAGAGCTACCCCATTGGTTACTTTCATATCGACATCGCTGAGATGCGAACAGCACAGGGTAAGCTTTATCTCTTCGTTGCCATTGATCGCACTTCCAAGTTCGCGTTCACTGAATTGCATACTAAAGCCAGTAAGATGGCAGCCGCGGAGTTCCTGCGCAATCTGGTTAAGGCTGTGCCCTATAGAATCCATACGGTGCTAACAGATAACGGCATCCAGTTCACGAACCGCACCTGTGATCGCTACGCCTCTGAGCACATCTTTGATCGGATTTGTACTGAATGTGGCATTGAACATCGTCTTACCAAGGTCAAGCATCCATGGACCAATGGACAGGTCGAGCGGATGAACCGAACGATTAAAGAAGCTACTGTCAAACGGTTCCATTACGACGATCACACTCAGCTATGCATTCACCTTGCTGATTTTATTGCTGCATACAACTTCGGCCGCAGACTCAAAACACTCAGGGGCCTGACTCCCTACGAATTCATCTGCAAACAGTGGACAGATGAACCTGAACTTTTTAAGATTGATCCGATCCATCAAATGCCGGGACTAAACATGATAAGATTAACCCGTTAGGTCAGGTGGCCTAACTTAAATAAAAAACTCTCCGACAAACCCGGTACGGTTCAGTATTTAAAACACCGTGGCAAGGCGATCCTCGTATTAATCTTCAAGATGATAGCGGAAAGGCTAAACCTTATCAGGTTAGGCAAGTATTAGCTGCACTTGATAAACTTAAAACATTGTGAGGTGTCAAATGGATAGCAAACAATTTACTTATCGTGTTACATGGTCAGCAGAAGATAATGAGTATGTTGGTCTATGTGCCGAATTTCCGTCACTGTCTTGGCTCGATGCAGAACAATCTAAAGCATTTTCAGGGATTGTTGATCTTGTTGCTGAAGTTGTAGCAGATATGATCAGCAATAATGAGAAATTACCTGTACCGCTTTCAGAAAAAAAGTATAGCGGACGGTTTGCTGTTCGTGTTCCATCAATGGTTCATCAAAAACTAGCACTTGAAGCTGCGGAGCGTGGTGTGAGTATGAATCGTTTGGTATCGGCAAAATTGGCTATGTAGTTTTATATCTTGATGGTCTACTTGGAATGAGAATGACTGGTAGACCATAAACAAGAATAGCTGGTTGGTTTATCCAATAATTTGCAGAAAATGGAATAAAAATTTATCTAGACCTATCTACACATAATTTTCGTTAAAAATTAATATTCAATTTTTAGCAAGAATAGCGTTATATTTTGATCAAAAAAAATGCCCAGAGAAGGATCAATGGGCAAAACTAAGGACCTTGACGGTCATTCAGAAACTACAGCTAGCTTCTAGCTATGATTCTGCACTTAATTAAAAAAAGCTACACTGGCTGAATATATCAAAAGTTAAATCATGTGATTTATCATTAATTAACACACTTGAGAAAATGAGTTCATCACTCTGCTGATTAATACAGTAATTCACCAAACAAATCCGCTCTAATCTCTTCCAGGCTCAGATCTGATTTCATTCTATTACAGAGTGGATGAACCAGCAGACCATTCTCTAGCACCCCTTGGCCACCTGCGGCTTTGGCAATCCGATGATCCGATTCAGTAGAATTGAGATAGATTAATCCATCACAAATGGGGCAAAAGTTATGATTACCCACCAGAAAATTGTGCTTAAGCAAATTTTTGGTTAATGCTGAAAAGGCCTTGGGCTTTGATCGAGAGATCGGGCTAATCGATTCAACATATCCGACTACATGCTCTACAACCCCATCATCATAATTACCCAAAAATCTTTCAGAATAAAACTCATTAAAGTTGATGTACTTGAAAGCCTTTGACATCGACAAAATAAAGGTGTTCAGGCATTCTTCATCTTCAAAATCGACATCCATTTCCAGGCTTAAACAGATAAAGGCTTTATAAACGATTTGTAGCCGATCATAGCCTTTAATCCCACTGCCGAACTTACCGACCGTTTCAGTGGTCGCCACTGGAAAATTGGCAATCAAGAACTCAATACTACGGCGGACACGTGTAAACTCTTTAAAGCTAATGGTTCGATGGTGAATCTGCATCAGGCTTTCATGAATTTCAAACACAATAGCAAACCATGCCAGAAAGGAAGTAATCTGAAAACGCTGGTCCTTATAAAAATATAAGAACGGATGTAAGCCCAAACTCGGAACCCCAGTATTTTTTACAGGAGTGGCCATTCTGCAAAGGACCGTAAACAGATGTGACATGATCTTTTCAACGCGTTCACCCTGATTCAGGCTCATGATATTATGAATCTGATCACCCGCGATGATATTCATGAGCTCATTGACCAAGCCAATTTTTTTGCCATGACTCATTTCAGTATCTAATAATATGGTAGAGAAAAGCAGCTGATGGATCTTCTCCCCCAACTCGATCAGCGAATTTAAACGTGTATATTGAAGCTCTTCTAAATTGGATTTATTGTCATTGATATAACAACAGGCATAGATCGCATAATATGCATCACTTCCCCGACTTCTTAGATGATATTCCTCATATTTATCTAGGCGTTTAGTATCTGAATTAATCGATTGGAATACGCGTCTTGCGTCTTCTGGAGTACCAAGCACTTGCCGGAAACTGATTTTAATATCGTCTAATTTAGATTTTTGTTCTGCAAATTTAGGATCAATACAAATTTTTTGGAAGTCAGCTAGATCTCCTAAATGATTTCGCAGGTCACGAATATCTTCTTTTTGTTGATCGCTAAAATTAGGCGCTTGAGTGGCTTGTTCATCTGCAAAATATCTCTTGACCCAAGCATAAATACTCGAAAGACGATGCGCCCCATCGATAATATAGATGTTGCCGTGTATATCTTTCCAATACAAGATACACAAATTGATATTTTGATCTTCTGTACAATTCTCAATAAAGTTTGCAATTTCCTGCACACTCCAACATTCAGTAGAACGCTGGTTATCCGCTTTAAATAAACATTTGATGATGGCATGCTTTTCAAAATCAGTCAGTGCCACTTCAAAATTATCACGCTGCATTGAAGGCGACATTTCTTCTGGCAACATGACTTTACGCTGAATGATATTCGTCAGTAATCGAGTTTGGCCCATTTTTTGTTTTCTCCAGGCAGCACTTTCCTATATTCGCTAAAGCACGAAATTTGAAAGTGCATATAGTTCAATTTAGTTAAAGCGATGAATTAAATGACCGTCAATATCCGGTCAGCGCTAACAAAAGAAACCTAAGAGAAATGGGTACTTTTAAGATGATATTTTTCATATTGTAATCTCGTTGATCAATGTGAAATTTGCCAACATCTTTTCCACGAGATGGTGGCAAACCAAATAGGGGTGGAAATACCGCTCAACGAAACGGCCAGTCATAGACTGCCCTACTTGGCCTGCCATAAAGCATTGCCATGCAGACACAAAAGAGCCACTAAAAGTGACTCTTTAGTACGTTGAGATGCGGGTTTCCACGCCCGATTACAGATTTTGCTGTAATGTAATTATCATATGGGTATCTTTTTCTTTGGTCAAACCAAATTAGAATTTTTTTATTCATTTTTAAATAAAAAATATAAATCGATAACGTATGGATCAAATTGAAAGCAAAGAAAAAAATCAAATTCGCGGATTCCCAGGCCTTTGCTTTGTTAAAATCTGATTTGCCAAGCAAAGGCCTGGGCCCCTTAAATTGAACGATATCTGCTTAGGCTATTTCCATAAGGAAGTGTGTTGTACAGCTTCCAGTAGCAAATCAAATGCAAGGAATAATGTGATGTTTTTATTGCTTTGTTGATCCATAAAAAATACCTGAGTCTCTATTATTAAGTGATAAATGAGCAGCAAGAAGTTTTCCTAGTCAGGTAAATGATATTTATGCACACGTAGCTGTCTTGAACAAATTCACAGAATTATGATCTCTAATCACCAAATATCGTACACTCAACCACGCAAGTACCCATCGCACGGCACTTAATGACGCTTGTTTAGACATAATTCTAAAATAATCATATTTATTATGTTTCATCACTATCGGAAAAAACTGATGTTCTGTAAGGATTGAAAGCATAGGTTCATCCTCTGCCGTAAAATGTGAACCGTACCGGGTTTGTCGGAGACTTTTTATTTAAGTTAGGCCTTATAAATTACTGTGGTATATCTGTTTATCTTTACCACCCAACCAAACTAAGTATTCATTTTCGATCGCCTGCTTATATGCCCAGTCAGCAACGCGATGTGAACGCTGCAGATCTGTTAAGAAGCCAAGTTGAGAAATCTCGCGTGTAATAGATTGATCATGTAGATAGTTCCGCTCCTGCCATTCTTGCAGAAATAGTTCCGATGCCAAATAATTACTTTTCTGTGAGTTACATTTATCATCTGCCAGAACAAAATTATGTCCGGTATCGGCAGGATATAAAGACCATGGAATAAAATGATCCACAGCATATTTTGAATTTTTTAGGCTTTTTCCACAGTAAAAACACTGGCATTGCTGTAAGTCAATTAAGAAGTCCGCGACCTGCCCCAGTTGATTACGACTCGGGGCAAACATGAATTCATCCAGGTCAGGCAAGCCATCAAGTACAACCAAGTTCTGCTTGTTCAGCCGGACAAAATCAATCCAGCGCTTCTGGCACAACTCTTCAATAATTTCACTAAACTGTCTCAAGCAATACATCACTTTGGGTAAAAGCCTGAGGGACTGTTTGGAATCTTCAAGACAATAGAGAAACTCTACGGTTTGACCATTCAGATTCTGCAAATACACCACCGGCATGTGCTTTACCGTTGTTGCAACTGCTCTCTTAAGCCTGTTCCAGTAAAGCACATCCTTTCTCAACGCTGCCAAGGTCTTGAATTGTTGCTGTGCATTCTGAATTTCACTGATGATCTTTGCCTGCCTACCAGTGCTTTGATGAATAGTAAAAGGCTCATACTGGTTAAACTGAAACGGCAGTGACTGTTTCCAGTATAGGTCAATAAACTTTTCAGCGATATCCTGATATTCCAAATGCAAGGCAGCACCGGTATCTTGCCCCTGTTCAATCGCCAGACGCGTGAAACTGATCAGCAAAGCAAACTTATATGTCGAAGTAAAAGTCCCTGACTGCAATATCTGCTGAATATGCTTCAAGAATTTCAACTGCTCGTTGGGTGTAGGTTTATTATTTTCTATAAAGCGATCATCCTGCCACATGTTGAAGCTTTACCTGTCTTTGTAATCCTGCTTCCGTAGCGATTTCCATCATTTTCGCATTTTGAATGGCTTTTTTACGCATAGCTGAAAGGGTTTCTTTAAACTCGTGCTGATTACCTTTCAAATTGAGTGGCAGTATCGTTTGTTCAAAAACCTTTTCCTTAACATTCCAAGGTTCTTCACAAATTATCCAGGACACATACGCATTATCTTCAAGCCATGCATCCAGCCATTGTTCACCTAAATGCGTGAAATTCATGCGATTACCTGACCCTACTCTTCTAAGCGGATACCCACTCATCTCAGCTAGAAGTATGCCCAATGTTCGTCTTAGTGTTGAACCTTCTGCGTTACCTGAAAAGTGTGTTTTAAGCCGTATTCTCAAGTTTGATTTACTATTTGGTTTGGTCTTTTTGTCAGGAGATATGCCAACATACAACAAAGTATATTCTTGATACGTTATACAGTTTTTTGTTGGGATTCCCGGCGGATTTTTTTTGAACCACCAGAAATAAATCCCGTGTTCTGCAGGAATCAAAGAGGGCTCTTTCATTAACTCGGCACGATTGTATAAACGCTGCGGGTAATAATCAAAAGCATGTGATTGCTTTTCCCATATTACGTTGATCCACTCTTCTGTACGGTCTGGACGTTTATCTACAGTAAGCCATTGCTGTAACAGTAAAGCCTGATCTATTTGTTTGAGTAAGTCGTAAGCTTGCTGCTCATTCAAGTCAGTAAAGCTGCGCCCTTCTTTCTCACGGTCTGTATCGCCATATTTAAAAGACATGTAACACACCCCATTTGGCTTTAATGCTTTAAATATGCGCCCCAGCACTTCAGTCAGGCGATCTCTTTCACAGTGCAAAAGAGAAGCACAGGCCCAAATACCATCATACTTAGCTACTTCATTCAGCTCATAAAAACTTTGCTGACGTACCTCGATGCCTGTCAGCTCTCTCGCCTTTTCAACCAGCTCGGCAGAATAATCAATTGCCTCAACTTGATAGCCTTTTTTCTTAAATGCCAAAGTGTCCCGCCCCGAGCCACAGCCCAAATCCAAGATCAATGCCTGTTCGGGCAAATATCTTAGAAATGGTGCGTAAAGACTTTCCATCTCAACCTGATAGGTATTTTCAAAAAATGCTTGAGCATGTTGATTGTAATAATTTGATGTTTGATTCATTGTCTAAAAGCCAATATCTTATGTTAAAGAACATACTGATATTTCACTAGATAAGTCAAATGATCAGTCCTATGAATGAATCAAACTCTTATTTCACTGTATCCGGACAACTGAGATAGAAACCAAACTGGTTCTTGTAAATGGAAAAAATATGGGCTTCAGATTTCGCAAGAGTATTAAAATATTACCTGGATTAAAAATCAATCTGACGCATAAAGGCATTAGTAGCGCGAGCATTGGCAAACCTGGTGCTTCTTTAAATATTGGCAAAAAAGGCACCCGAACCAGCGTTGGTATTCTTGGCACAGGCCTATCCTATTCAAAACACCAGCCCTATAAGAACAGAGTTGGCAACCAAAAAAATCCTACTCAGGAACAACAATCGTTCTATACATCACATACTGAGCAACCCAAATCGAATGTCTGGATTTGGGTGATTTTTGGATTATTTTGTTTTATTGTCGGGGCAATTATTTTTTAAATTTAGCCATTCTTTGTACCCCATAATCTCCACTGCTAGGCAAAATTTAATTCATTCATTACTATGGAAGGATGTTAAATACAATAAAGGTTGCCGCTGATGTCTGATCATGACAGTACTCTGGATTATGATGAAAATGATTTAATCGACTCTCCCTTATCTCAAGTTTTACAAGAGGATAATGAGCAAATTGAAATTCTAATTTATCGATTACCTGATAGTGACTGGACACTGGAAGTGGTGAACCAAAGTGGTACTTCTACTGTATGGGATGAAACATTCCCGTCAGATCAGGAAGCTCTATCTGTCGCTTTAGATGGAATTAAAGCCGCAGGCGGTATTCAAGCATTTTCCGAACTCAGTGACCTCGAAGCAAAGAAAAATATTTTTCCTGAATCCCTTACTCGCCATTAAAAATGAAGTTGCTGGCTTGAATCTGAATCAGTATTTTCTGGATTCTTAGAACCTATCGCGATGATAGGTTCACTTCAACCCAAACCCATCCAGGGTTGAAGGGTCAAAATTTTCATCAAACATAAACTCATCTGCTCGCTCTTTTTTTAATGTCGCCAAGGCATAAAAGAAACATTTCTCACATAACTGTAACTCATATTTTTCACCATCATGCTTGGAGCCATAACCCCAATGTGCGGATAAATTTCCAAACTCCAGTTTCGTTGATTGGTTGCATACATCACATACAACATCTGTAACGACTTCTACCTGTTTCAGTTGTTTAATTTCCATATACGGCTCCCGATATCAATCAAGTTAAATTTATCTACATACTTATCAAAAATTGATTCCTGTTTGGTTTTAATTACCATTAAAAAAGATCAAATTTGAGCATTGTTATTGTAATAATCAACTGTACTCATCCCTACTGTATTCATTGTAATCTGCTATGTGAACATCATAATAGAAACATGATATTTTTTGCCAACTCACAAATCTAGCTAACTAATAGTGATTATCTAATCGAGGAGGAAAATTTGAAACTTTCAATAATAAAAAAACTTTAAAAACAAGAAAAAAATGATGCCTCCTGCCATATTCAAAGACTCCAAATATACGTGAATATTACTGTATTATTTTTATTCAATAGCACACATGGATTTGACATCTGAACTAATTTTAAAGTTTCCAGAAAAACAGACAAAAATTGTAAAAAATTTCAAAAAAAGCAGAATCATCATTCATCCACACGCGTATGGTTTCAACCTATGTTACTTAAATATGTTTAAAAATCTCGTTACCGATTTAGATATTTCTAATCGTATAAAAGAACTGCATGTGTGGAAAACCTCAGAATTTGATAGCTACACCATCTTCAATAATATTCACTTATATTTAAGCCATTTAAAACAAGATGTTAAAGAAGTGTCTTTAATTATTCATCAACAGCCATCTTTTTCAGATGACGAATTAGCATTTCTGAAAGAGTTATGCAGTCGTGAGTTTATTCAATTCATCAAATCCGCAAAATTTGACATTAAGTCTTTGAACCCACGAAAAACATTGCACTTGATTAATACACATCTTTCACGTCAAACACTATTAACCCTTAACAAAGAATCATCTTTGAAGCCACACCATCAAATGAGTCTAGAGTTACTTGCACACTTGCTTTCATGCTCTCGAAACCAACTCAATCAGCGGATGAAAAAGATCAAGCAAGAACGTACACAGATTTTTAATGAATTATCACTACACAGCAGATGTGTAAAAGATCTCTTAGATCACTCAAATAGCGATCTGAGTGCAGAAAAAATTTGGAGATCATAAATGTCTAATGATCTAAACGAACATTTTTGATTTACCAATCGTTTCAATTAAAAGAACAATTGAAAAATTGTTCGGTGATGAGCAATTTGAACGTGCACAACATATCAACTTTGTGATTGAACTATTGTCTTCTCAACAGACTGACAACTCTCTAGATGGTCTCAATCTCGATTGCTTTGACATCGATGTAGAATTTCAGTCAAATCTGCCCAAACCGTCAGTAATTTCTTTTAATAAAAAAGTTAAGATCAGCGATCTACCGATCACTTCATATATCAATTCAATTTCGCAATTATCTGAATCGCAGACGCATGCAAAAAATTGGAATATTCTAGTTTTAAAAGCGGCCATTTATTTAATTGCTCTTCCTGAGCTCAGGCCAGATCTTTTTAAACAAGCACACGCAGAACACGTCAATACCGTAAAGCGCTTATTCCAGCGCTTTAGGACTGCAAATAAAAACTTAGATACTGAAAAAAAATATCATAATACAGAAGAGTATAAACGCCTCTGGAATGTCTATCTTAAAGATCTAACGCTGAGCTTAGAGCAATTTATTCAACATCTAATCACATTAGATACGGATGAATTGCCTGAGTTTGATCGCAATCTACTCAATGATATTCGCATTACTTTTAACTACGTTTTAAAAAACAAAGCGAAGATTGCACGTGCCAGTACCGATACACAGCTTCAACATCAGTTTCTTGATGAAGAACAATTCATTGAAGAAAGTATCGAAATCAAAAAAGGTGCTACATCTAAAGCACTGAGTATAGAAACGTTAATTGATAAGCCGCTTCATCGGCAAATTGTTGTCAATCCAACTCACGTCACACCACTTGCAGCACATTCAGAAACGAGTCAAAACTATGTTCTACCGCTTGTTGCAAAACATATTCAACGCAAAGAACATTTACTTACGTCGAGTAGTTTTTTCCCGAATCCATCTAGCGTGAACCATCTACTGAAAAGACTTCATCTGGACTACTCTGAACATCAAAATAAAAGTGCTCTGATCTTGATGCTCGCATTTTTAACAGGCAACAGTGTGAATGAGTGGCTATATATACAAAGCAAGCGAGCTAAAAACTTAAATAACCGCCAAAAATTGATCTATAAAAATGATCAGTTCTTCTTAAACAGTAAATTTAATGTATTTGAGAACCGCAATTTTGAGTATTCAGACAACTTGCTCAATCAGACGATCTATTTAGATATTCCAATACCCAATCTATTCATTACGGATCTACGTGAGATGGATTCGGTTAGTTTCGATGAGATACAGCAATATTTACGCAGATTAAGACAAGAGTTATTCATTCCAAAATTGTCTGTCGTGAAAGTAAGCTCTCTTCTACATCATACTATTCTTGCAAAAACAGGGAATAAACAACTCGCAGATTTAATCACAGGGATTGATGCAAATCAGTCATCATCTGTTTCTTATTGTCATCAAAATATCCCACGATTACATGCACAATATATTGATATTCTTAAATCGCTTTGTGCAGATGTAGCGAGCACATATGAAAGTTATGCAACTATTTCACTACCTGATGCAAACCTTAATTTTGGCAGTCGTAAAGCGCCAAAATCACAGGTCGTTACAGAGATTTTTGCTGTATTAAAATACAATATTTTTTCACAAGCCGAAGATGATCTGATTGCTATATACAACCGCTACAACATATGGATGTGGCATCTCCTCCTGCTTTTTACAGCAGCACGCCCCGTTGCTGAATTCCCTGGATTTCTTAAAAACTTTAATTTAAAACGCCAAATTTTAATGGTTTCTGACAAAGAAGTAGGCGGCCGTAATGGATTTGGACGTCTAATCCCGCTTTGTTCATTTTTAGTTGAAGAGATAAAAAAATTCCTTAACTTTTTAGAATATTTTTCGATTCAAATCGCGATGAATTACCCACTTTTAAGTGATGTCATACAACAAATAGAAACAAGTAAGTTACCCTTGCTTGGAATCATTCAAAATAACAAGTGGACACCAATAAGACTTTCTACAGTCAAAGATTTCTATCCTGAATTAGGACTTGCTCATGAAAATTGGCATCGCCACACAGCTCGTGCATTTTTGACTCATAAATTTTCTGAACCTGAAATTTTAGCTCTATTTGGGCATGAACTCATGCAACAAGAAGCAGCACATCCATTTTCCAGTTTATCGCTCTCTCAATTTTCTAAAATTGCAGATATTTTAGAGCAAATGAAAACATATTTTAAAATTACAGGTGTTGAAGCTCATGTCATCACGCAATAAAAAAATCTCAGAAAAACGCTATGCTGAAGACAGACGTCAATTCAAACGAGATAAGTCAGAAAAGGACATACGAGCTGATGCAGAACAAAAGCTCCGACAATACTTTGATGAACAAAAATTCTCAACTGAAGACTTAATTCAAGCTTATCCTGCGATTTATGAGTTTATTAAACGTAAAGCACCAAATTTGGCTTGGAAAAAATATGCACATGAATTGTTCCGAACATATATTAAAGATCTCAATAAGAGCAATAACCTAGACTTCCCATTACCTTATCTCACCTTTGAGATGAAACGCGATGAACCAATTTTCACCCTAAATTGGATCCAGGCCAGTCATGAAATTGACATCATTCTCGAAAAACTGTGGGACTACTGGATTCTTGCTCAAGATAGCTCGACGTTTTCTGATGATGAAATTATTGCGAATATCTTGCTCTGCTCAATGCTATATGGTGGACTAAGTCAAACAGCAACATTAAATGCTTTGCTCGAACATTTAAAAAATCCGGCAAAAATCCAAAAAATTTGCGATTTTAATATCATCTTTTTAGAGCCACTTTCTCGAAGCTATGGCGATCTATTTGTTGATGAGAAAACAATTCGAAAATCACGTAATTTTGTTCCAGATCAACTAACACGCCTTTGGCTCATACATTTCAATACAAGACAAATACGTGTCATCAATCTAGACGTGGATGCATATCTTCGTCTCATCTTTCAAAAAATAAAACATCCATACAGCAACAAGACTTTTAAGTTTTTACGTGATTACTCCAATTTTAATTGGCTACAACTGCAGAATGCAGATGTTGATCCTGCCCTCTCACAATGTTTGTTAGAAACCACACTCACGTGTGGTTTATCAGAACATGAGTTTGAAAACTTTGCATTCCCAAAATTTAAAACTCAATTAATTGATGAAATCGAAAGAAATGTCTCTTCTACAGCCAAAGCCCTACCAGATCTCAATACGTCTGAAGCAGTAGAAAATGTCATATTTATTCATAAAAACTTGCTGAAAATTATTCGCACATCATCAACGGAACAACCCATTGCTGAACTTATTATTGATTTTTGCCTGCGTCACCAAGAACAGTTTAATGAGTTTTCTAAACGTATTATTTTATGGCTCATCAGTCTCTATCGACCAAGTTCCGAGCAAATCAAAGATCTAGTCATTCACTTTGATATTGATATAGATCAGTACATGAAATCATTTCAAGATAATCAAAAACTCGCAGATAGTTCAATCTATACATACTACACTCGGATCGCAGAACCTTTTTTAACTCATGCCTTACAATACTTCGATGTCGACGATGACATTAATGATCTACTGAACAAAATTTATCAACAAATCATCAGCAATACACGCCTTGCTGACGAAGCCAATCAACCCGAATTTAAGAAGTCTAAAGACCAAACGATCCGCATGTTGAAACGTTTTCATACCTTCCAACAAATTGTTTTTCAAGCAGAAGATTTCGAACTTGAATTTATCGCATCGCAAAGTCGACCTCGTGCACGCATCATTGGTCACACAGCCTTCCAAGTAATATTAAAGAAGTTAAATCAGCTCTTACATGACCAATCCATCTCAAACCATCACTATAAATTATTAAAAATCATTTATGTTTTGGCCTACCGTACTGGTATGCGTATTAACGAAATACTCGGGTTACGTGTAAAAGATATCGAGGGTTTAGATCAATTTTCTATCTGGGTTCAACCTTATGGTTCAAAAAAACAAGGGAATCAACATCTGCTCAAAACTGATAGTGCGGAACGGATTGTGCCTGCCTACACTTTGCTTAAAGATGATGAGTACCAATTCTTTAGCGATTTTATTGTTGAAAAACGTTTAGAGAATAAGAAAAGTTTATATTTATTCAGCAACTTGAATGAAAATAAAAAACTGAATAAACACACTGTCACTGTGCCCCTAAAACTGATATTGAATCAGGTCTTTAAAGAGCATCATTACTCCTTTCACTCTTTTCGTCACACGGCAGCGAATCATTTATCGCTTTTACTGAACTGTGAATATGCACCACTTGTGCAAGAGCTGACTGACTATAGTGAAAACGAATATGAAAAAATTCGAGCTGAACTTCTTCAAAATCAACATGGACAAAACCATTGGTTTGTTATTGCACATCTTTTAGGGCATATAGAACCCGTTGAAACTTTCAAAAGTTATATTCACTTTAGTTATCTCATTGCTGGTCAAAAACTACTGAAACATCATCCAGATATGCCAAATGAACTGGCTAAAAAAATCATGGGCTACAATGCAACGTTTAAAAATTTGAAAATAACAACGGATGAAAAAGACTTTAATTTTGAAAAAAATCAGGCAGTTCTAGCAACTATATTATTGAACGATCAAACAAACTGGCTCCAAAGTAATGCTACTGACATTCTTAACGAACTGTCAGTACAAACAAATCAACCCCATGACTTTTTTGCTTTTTTCGCCGGCACAGAGGATTCTAAAATTTCACTTCAACGCTTTTATGAAACACTCAACTTATTAGAGACTACTCACGATCCTAAAAGTGCAGCTCAACGTATATGCTTACCAGAAGAGCTCGTAAATTATTGGTATGAAAATGCCCTAAATTTAGCAGACATTAAATCAAAAAAAGGGAATCCTCGTTTATTTAGTATTGATAGCTCAACCCTTTTAAAGCCAGCGATGCTTGATACCGCTGAAGAGCTTCACGCTGTGACTTATTTTTTTGAACATCTACAGAAAATAACTCGCAAAAATCCAATACAAATTGAATTCATTTTGAATGTATTTTTGAGTCGAGTGACCGCATCACACACAGGTATCCATTATCGCTGGAAGGATATCAATCATCTCGAACATTTTTATTCCCAGGTTAAGGCTTTATTTCCTGCCAAATTTTGGCACTTATTTGGACAAGATTTGCAAACAAAGTTAGATGCTAAACAACAGCCTCAACTTTTCAAATTAGCAAAAGCATCAACAGATAAACATCCATCAACTCAAGAGGAATTTCCTCGTCTACAACTCTACTCAGTAAAAGATGGTCATGCTCTTGCTGCATTTAAATTTTGCTTACATCTAGCCTGTATCGGTAGACCACGATCTCTTGAACTTAAAGCTGAAGGTCTAAAAATAACTACATGCTGTTAAATAATTTAACCGTTGCTTCCTTATCTAAAGCCAAATTTAATATATCTTTAGTAAAAATTGGATGTCTGATCAACGATAATTAAATAGTATAAACTCTATGAATTAGCAGCGTCTGAAACAGGGATCGGTCATGCGTACAACATCAGAAAAAACTGCAAAACAGAAAATGATATTAGCTAAGGCAGTTTTAGCTGCTGCTGAACGACTTGGTCTTGCACACGATCAACTAGCCTTAATACTGAATATAGATTCAGTGAAAAATTTAACCTCTCTTGAATTAGATCCCACTTCAAAACAGGGAGAAATCGCCCTCACTTTAATCCGTATTACCACATCACTAGATGCTCTGACAGGTGGGGATACAGCCTGGATGCAGCATTTTATAAAATCACCCAATAAATTGTTGAGTGGTATTCCAATAGAACAGATTCAGAACCCTCAGGGATTGGCCTCTGTTTTACAATTGGTGGAAGGTCTTCGGGCTAAACTTTAAGATAAGCAAAGTATTACAGAAAAATTTGAAAGTGATAGTCCTCTCCAATAATTCAAATGCGAGGTATAAGAATCCCCTCTTCTTCTCAAGATGTATATGTCTGGCCTAATTCCGTCAATTAATTGCGAACTGCTGCTATATATTGGATTTTATTAACCTGATGCGAGGCAAATCCTCCTTATAAATTCAATAGCTATTCAAGAACCATTATAAAAAGTTTGCTATATAGCGAACATTCACCATAATTAGTTAAAAGTTTGCTATATGGCTAACAAAGTTTCGGGAGCAAAAATGGCTACAAGAGGTGAAATAGGTAAAAAAATACGTTTGGCAAGAAAAGGATTGGGCTATACACAGAAAAGTCTTGCAGAAAAAACTAAAGTCAATAAAACAACAATTTCAGAGATAGAGAATGGCCGTTTTACAGGTTCATTTGACATATTTGAACGTGTGCTTGATGGCGTGGGTTTACAATTCGAAGTGAATAAAAAAAAATTTAACTTGCCCCAATGGGATGAAATTGAAGCAATATTTTCGGAAGATGATGAATGAAATTATTTACAGGCTCTATCATTTGATATTTACGTCCAACAATGCAAAATCAACAACAACTTGAACACCCATTTCTCATACAAGTAGGGCTATTTTACAGATCGAAATGATAAATTCATAAATTGCTTTTCAAAAAAAAAGAAACTAATATGTTTCTTATATGACCTAAAAGCAATAAATGTATCTACAATGAATAAGTCTTTACTTCAGCAAATCAAAAAAAGACGAACCCAATTGGGCTTAAAGCAAGTTGATATGCAATCCCGTACAGGCATTTCAAGACAGCAATACCAAAAGCTGGAAAGTCAGGGTAACCCTCGATTAGAGACCTTAGAAATTATCGCGGCAGGATTAAATGCTCAACTGATGCTCATCCCTGATGATAAGGTTCATTTGATTAGACAATTATTGAATGATGAAATTAAAGTCACTATTGAAGATCAGGATGACTTAATGACTAACCCATGGAAGGGTCTTCTCGGAGGAGAGGAACCATGAATACTGTTGCCGTCCTGAAATTAACATTACATCACGCTGTCGTTGGATACTTGGCAGGATTTCAGAGCGGAAAAAATATTCTGGTTTTTACAGATTCTTTCCGCTTTGATCAGCAACGTCCGACCTTGAGCCTGCTGACTTCCCCCTTGTATCCTCAAGCAGATAAAATTTTAGAAAAGACCTATGTTACACATCAGCGCTTACACCCCTTGCTATCAAACTTGCTACCAGAAGGGGCATTACGTGAACTGATTGCACAAAGCCTCAAAGTACATATAGACAATGAATTTCAGTTATTGGCAGATTTAGGTCATGATTTACCTGGAGCACTCATTGCGACTCCATTAGATCCAGAAGAAATTCCAGATGAAATAAAATTCAAACTGCAGATCTCGAATCCAGATCAAATTTTAAAGCAAGAGATTCGAACAGATAATAAGTTTTCCTTGGCCGGCGTCCAAATGAAGTTTTCCATGAAAGCCAAAGATGGGCGTTTTACACTAGCACAGGCAACGGAAACGACTCTACTCGGGGACTGGATTATCAAAACTCCTTCTTCCAGACATGCTTTTGTTCCGCTAAATGAATATTCTATGATGACCCTTGCCAAAACGGTCGGAATAGATGTCCCTGAGATTCGCTTGGTGGATATGGCCCTTTTACAAGACCTTCCACCATTAAATTTACCCCAAGAGCAATATGCTTTCGCAATCAAAAGATTTGATAGACAGAGTACTGCTGATACTACAGAGCTTATTCACATCGAAGATTTTGCTCAGATCTTCGGCGCATATCCACATCAGAAATACAGCACCACAAATTATGAGCAGATAGGAAAGATCATTTATCAATTTTCAGATAACAAAATTATTGATATTCAGCAATTTGCCAGCCGTTTACTCGTCAATATTTTACTCGCCAATGGAGATGCGCACTTAAAAAACTGGAGTATGATTTATCATGATAAAAGTGCACCCAGATTATCTCCCGCATACGATATATTAATGACCAGTGTATATATTGAAAATGAGCGTCATTTCGCATTAAATCTTGCCAAAAATAAAGATTGGTATTTAGCTGAGATGAAACACTTTGAAGAATGGGCTGAAAAAGTCGGTGTTCCATGGCGTGTTATTGAAAAACAACTTCACGCGATCATGGACAAAGCACGGTCAGTATGGCCAGTGCTATTACTAGACTTACCTATGATTCCTGCTCATAAAGAAAAATTAAGACAACATTGGAAAAAATTGCATCCGCACTTTCAGATACTTACAAATGATTAGGGTAATCTGAAACCAAACTAAAATTTCTCAAACAAGTTCATCACGTCATTTTCCGTCAGTTTCGCTTCGCCCTCATGATCTGTACTTAGAATAGAGTGTGCCAGTTCTGCTTTATTTTGCTGTAAGGCAAGAATTTTTTCTTCTATGCTTTTATTGGTAATCAGCTTATACACAAATACCGGCTTGTCCTGTCCAATCCGCCATGCACGATCTGAAGCTTGATCTTCAGCAGCAGGGTTCCACCATGGATCATAGTGAATGACTGTATCTGCGGCGGTTAAATTCAGACCGACCCCTCCTGCTTTCAGACTGATTAAAAATACCGGCACTTGTCCAGACTGGAATGTAGTAATAGCTTCATCCCGTTTCTTGGTCTTTCCAGTCAGTTTCACATAGCCAATTTCTGCGTGATGGAGCTGCTGCTCAATCAGTTCCAACATTGAGGTAAACTGAGAGAAGATCAGAATTTTTCGCCCCTCTTCCACCATTGGAACGACCATATCCATCAACTGTTCAAGTTTGGCAGAGTGTGCCTGCCCGGTTTTCACTGAATCCAGCTTTAGTAAGCTAGGATGGCAGCACACCTGACGTAGCTTCAGTAAGGCATCTAAAATTTGAATTTGACTACGTTTAAAGCCTTTTTCTGCCACAATTTTCTGAATGCTGGCTTGCATCGTGGCACGAACAGCCTCGTATAGCTTGGATTGCTGTTCATTCATATCAATATTGACTTCAATCGTGGTTTTTTCTGGCAATTCTTTGGCAACGTCAGTTTTCAAGCGACGTAAAATAAAGGGTTTAATGCGGTTTACCAACTTTTGCCTTAACTGCTGATCACCGCGTTTTTCAATCGGATAGCGGTATTTTTTATTAAAGATTTCTTGTGAATATAAAAATCCTGGCATCAGAAAATAAAATAGTGCCCACAGCTCACCCAAATGATTTTCCATAGGTGTACCGGTTAGACATAGGCGATGTCGTGCTTTTAATTGCCGTACCACCTGTGCAGCTTTGGCACGCGGATTTTTGATATTCTGCGCTTCATCCAAAATGAGTTGATGATATTCATATTGCTTCAGTTGCTCTTCATCTCTCGCCAAGAGCGGATAGGTGGTTAACACAATGTCATATTGTGAAATCTGCTCAAAATACTGATGGCGGTCGGGGCCCTGTAGCAGCAGTACCTTGAGCTCAGGTGTAAATTTTTCCGCTTCTTTGAACCAGTTATGCATCAGCGATGTGGGTGCAACAATTAAGGCGGGGCTGTCCTGCAAATGACCAGCCTGCTTTTCCATGAGTAAATGCGCTAAAGTTTGTGCTGTTTTGCCCAAGCCCATATCATCTGCCAGAACCCCGCCATGCTGGGTTTCCCTTAAAAACTGTAACCAGCCTAAGCCCTGCTGCTGATATGGGCGCAATTCCCCCTGAAAACCTTGTGGTGTCGGCAGTTGTTGCTGATAGCCTTGTTTGAATTTCTGTACAAATTGCTGCAGCTGGTCACTGACCTGCCATGTCATCCCAAGATTATGCTGTAATTCTAATAGTTGACTCGCATCATAGCGATCGATACTGCGCTCTTCTTGCTGTAAAATGCTCTGCAGATGCAACAATACCGGCTTAATGTCCCTGGCGGATAGAGCCAAATCAGGTTGATCCACTGCAGTTTTCAGGGTGAAAATTTGGCTGTCATTCAGATAACTAAAAGTCCGTGGATCAAGTAAATCAGGATTTTTTTGCACCAAAGCTACGATTGCATCGAGCAAATCATAACAATTGCCTGCACTGTCCTGAACCGTCGCCCCGATATCGAACCAGTCCTGCTGGCTTTCAGATTCAGTGATGGAAATATTTAAATTTTCAACATATTGCAGCTTAAATGGGCTGTGTTCCAGATGCTCTATCTGCCATCCCATCAATTCAATTTGATTGATGGGCATCAGCTGCTTGATCCAGTCTCCATAGAAAGCAAAAACCATAGAATCGAGACGTTGTTTATCCAGTTTTAATTGCTGGTAATAGCTAAGATCTTTCACCCACTCCAGTGATTCGACCAACAATTGTAAACGCTGGATTGCCTGTTGTTCCTGAACAAAATCCCGAAGCTGTCGCACCATTTTGCCATGCTGCTCACCAATAAAACTGTCACCTGATGTACCTGCTTTTATTCGCCCACCTGCATAGGAGAATTCAATTTCAGCACAAACAGACTCCTCTAATTTCCAATCAAATTTATCTAAAACACCAAAGCGTAAAATTGGCTGGGGGCTACCCTCAAGGACCTCAACATGCTGAATAGACTCGGGCTGAGGCAGATTTTTCACGTCTGAATATTGATGAGTCAGTTGCTCAAACTCTGGCAAGAGCGTAGCTGGAAGATCAGGCATCTGTAAAAAATGGTAGAGCAGATTTGCCGTATATTCACCATATAACTGGCCCACCGTGTTCTGTTGAATATCCACATAACATGGTGGCTGGCTCGCGAGAATCTGGATATGTGGATTTGATTTTAAATCGAGTCGAATATCGCCATTGACCAATTCAATGTTTAAATGCTCCGTCTGTTTGTTGACACCTTGTTCCCAGATCAATTCGATGTGATAGCCTTGTTCTGACCATTGAAGTGCAGCATAGCTCTTTTTTTGCCAGTACACATCGCCACTTTGAATAAAAGATTTAAAGTGCTCCAATGAAATTCCGGAGATATCAAGATTGCTTTGATAAAAACGCTCGTCGCTGTTTATTTTGGCGTAATAATAAATCTGGTTAAATAATTGTCGTTTTTGTTCCGGTAAAGTCAGATGCTTTCTGGTGATATTTTCATAGTGCGTATAATCACTTTCACCGGCAATCGAGCCATTTTTATTGCGTCTGGCCTTCTGCACCACAAGGGTCAATTTCTTTGAGCTGACAGACTGATTTAACAGGTAAATTAAACATGTGTTTGTTTTGGCAGGCTGCTCAGGTTCAGTCTGTTGTAAATACCGTTTAAAATCATTCAACCAGCGTTGCGCCTGATCATACCCCTGTTTGCGTTTTGCGATTCCCTGTGGGGATTGAGAGTCAGCATAACGCTGCTGAAATTCCTGGCGATATTCCTGAAAGAATAACCGCGCTAAAGCCGCAGCATGTTTACAGTTATATCCAACCGGACAAGTGCAGTCGTCATCAATTAAACGGTCTTTTTGGGGATTATAGGTAATCGCAGTATCATAATAATCTGTCCCTTCAATTTGGGCATACATCGTGACACCGTCTTTTTCCTCAAAGAACTCAATCGTTTCCCTATCAATGTGTTTAGCATAGCTAAGGCTGCGCTGAATAGTTGCAGTACTAAAGCGAGATAGAAAATTGATCAATGAGGACATAATTACCAGACACTAAAAATGTTTATACAATTATAACGGACAAAGCTGTCATTTCAGAACAGTAGCCGAACTGCTCAACCTGAGCACAGATTCGACTCACTCAATAGGAATATTGTGAATAAAGACAATCAAATTCGAGAAGTTAAACAGTTCATTGAGATCGAAAATATCCTGATAGAAAGTGATCATTTCTTCACAACAGTTAATTTTAAACCAAATGGGGTCAAAAGTTTTAGCATTGTTTCTATGTGTGATTCATAGAGATCATTTCAATTTAGCGATCTCTAGATCCGTCTTGTAATTGGCATGTTGAATCCGTTCATTTGAGGGGTTGTATTGCTTCTGGACTTCATCTGAGAAAGGAGTTTCTTCACATAATTCAAAGTACCTCTCCATCGGTGTTTTACCTTTCAACGCTGAATGTGGTCTCATCCAGTTATAGTAATGCTGCCATTCGGCTAGCTTGTCTTGGATATCCTCAGAATCGATATCTACAGTAGCGTAGAACTCAGATTTATCAGTTTTTTGCGAATGCTCTACCTTGCCATTCAGATGAGGTGAACCTGGTTTATTTGGCCTAAATTTGATTCCATGCTGCATCATTTTTTTCTGTACTTTTTCAGCAAAGAATTCCCGCCCACGATCGGTCTGTATTCGCTGTATGGGAAAAGGCATTTCTTCAATTACGCAGTCTAAAAAGTCGAGAGTATTCGCTGCTGTTCGGCGTTTATATATCCTTAAAACGCGATATCGTGTGCAGTCATCGATAGATGTGTACTGATATAGTCCTGGACCCAGTTTACAGGTATCCATTTGAATTCTATCGCCTGATAATGGGCGTTCATAACGAATGAAATCTGCTTTACGACGGAATTTTTTAATCGGTTTGACTTGATGGGTGGATAGTACTTTATGGATAGTCGCTAAGGACAACGAGACTCCGTGCAGCCTCATCAATTCTGTTTGCAAACGTCGAGCACCAAAATTTCTAGCTGAGCGCATTTCTAATATTAAGGCTTCTAGCTCAGCATTGATTTTAGTATTTGGCGATTTTAAGGGACGTCTACTCTGGCTACTTAATCCATCAATACCTTGCTCAGAATATCGTTTCCACCACTTGCGTAACGTTGGTCTAGAAATGCCACATCTCCGACAAACCCGGTACGGTTCACTCGGCAATGATTTATTTATTACCATAGATTGTATTAGATTCCATTAGATTGTAAATGTCTAATTAGATTTCTTTAATCTACTAATAGGATCTAATCAGGCCAATAAAGCACCTTCTTACCGATCAACTGGTTTATTTTATAACTCCATTATTTTGTGGTTTAATAGACATATATGGACATAAGACCCAATATTATGGATTTAAAATTCAGAAAACCTGAAGAAGTTGTTGGATTATTATGTGAGAGGCTTCGTAAAGAACGACTTTATCTGGAAATGACTCAGGCAGATGTTGCTGCACGTGCTGGTATTGGTGTGAATACAGTATCCAATCTGGAAGCAGGTCGAAATGTTTCATTTGAAAATTTAGTACACGTTGCCATGGTCCTAGGCCGATTACAAGAATTAGAGGAACTCTTCAAACCTCATTTAAACAGTGTAGATGATATTCTTCGCTATGAGAGCAATACGGCTCGCCAACGTATCAAAAGGAAATAAATCCATGCTCAAAAAACTTAATGTTTACTACAATGAATGGGGTGAATATTGGCTTTAGGGTACACTGGTCTCCTCAACAGCAATCACAGGTCGACCATTAATTGCCTTTGAATACAGTGCTGAAGCGATCCGTAAAGGTTTAGAGCTTTCCTCTTACCTACTTCCATTAAAAGGTGACCCATTAAGAAAAAACTTTCCTACACAGCACATGGGATTACCAAGTCATATATATGATGCATCACCCGATGGCTGGGTGTGCTCCAGAATTTTGGTGGCTATTCAGTCCATCATTACTTACATTCCAACTCTCTAGTTTTCCAACTAGCCCAGGTTATAATAATGGCCACCCAAAATACGATTGATCTATTATGAACACCTCCAATGACCCTTTACACGGCAAAAAACTTGCTGACATTTTGGATGAATTATTGGATTACTACGGTGGCTTTGAAGGTTTAAGTCGTAAAATTGAAATTAGATGTTTTTGCATAGACCCAAGTGTTAAATCATCATTGCGATTCTTGCGTACCACACCATGGGCACGTGAAAAAGTAGAAAGCTTATATTTGTACGTCTTACGCCAAAAGGCAAAACAGAAACCGTAGCCCCAGGCAACACCCCTCTCATTATAAAATTATACCAGTCAGTAAAACACCTTTAGATTAAGCATGTGTATGTTGGTTATTATTGTTGATTATCACAATAAATTAGTGACCAAAAATCAAAGTACCCCACCCTACCTTAAATTACACCACACAAAATAAAAACTCTATACAACTGTTATATATAGAGTTTATTAAAATACCAATTATGTTATTTAGTGTATTTTATGTCGGTGACTCTTGCCAAGGTTGGGGTCATTACCATTTTAGGGGTAGGTCTGGCAGCACTTCCTGCGGGTATTCTGGCCAATGGCCTGGCCAATGAGCTGAGACAACGCAAACACAAGCTGGAATTAAGATTTCGTGAACTGCTTGATGACGCAGAAATTGACTTGATTGAAGATCAAGAAAAAATTGAAACTTTACGTAAAGAAGTCGGGCTGAGCACAGAGCAAATGCAGGATATCCTGTTAGAGCTTATTCATGAGCGCAAGAAAGAACAACTCGAGCAGGAAAAAAACAAGTATTTCTTCTGCCCGCATTGTGGGCATAAGTTACCTGATTAAAAGGTAGCCAGATCATCGCGAGCATCAGACCATAGGATATGATACTTGTTGCAGGCAGATGCTATTCACTCAATTTTTTCGTTTGAAGCAGGATCAAGTCATTTCAATCTAAAAACGCAGCGATTTCATCGGCCACTGCCCTGGATGTCCGGGAAACTCCGACCAGCGTCGCCGAAGCAGCACCGGTCCATTCCCCATAACCGACCAGCCATAAATTCGGCAGCTGAACCGAGCGGCCATCCTTCACTGCGATGGTCTGGTCCTGCTGGATAATCCCGAGGCTGCTAAGATGATTCAGCGCCGCCTTAAATCCGGTACACCAGATCACTGCATCCACTTGCGCGGTGCTGCCATCTTCCCACATCACGCCATGTTCGGTAAAAGCCGAAAATGGACGCTTGCTCTGTAAAACGCCTCGCTCACGTGCCTCTTTGACTGAATCAATCATGACAATATCGCCCAGACCACCAATGGGCTGCTCGATCTTTCTACCTTGCTGCTGGGCTTTCAAACGCTCGGTCGCCCTTAAGAACAGGACACGGCCATCGACATCATCTGCCAGAAATTGCGGCGGTGTCTGGGTGATCCAAAGCGTTTCAGCTACCTGGGAAACCTCGGCCAGGATTTGCGCACCGGAGTTGCCACTACCCACGATCATGACTTTCTTGTTTTTAAATAACTCAGCATTTTTATAATCTGCTGAATGAAGTTGTATACCCTGAAAATGCTCACGACCTGCATACTCGGGAATAAATGGTTGGCTCCATGTCCCTGTAGCGCTTACCACCGCTTTGGCTTTCCAGGATTGTTCCCCGGCATAGACCTCTAAATATGTCCCTTTGTTTTCCACGCGCTCCACATGCACCGGACGAACTACAGGAAAGTGATAGCGCTGCTCATAGGCGGTCAAATAATCGATCACCTCATTGCGGGTCGGATAGGTCTGTTCGGTCGCCGGCATCATCCAGCCCGACAGCGAACTCCAGCTATTGGGGGAGAAAAGACGCAAGGACTCCCAGGCATGCTGCCAGGCACCTCCAGGCTGAGGCTGATCATCCAGGATGATAAACGGAATATTCTTGCGCTTTAAGAAATAAGCCGTGGACAAACCGGCCTGTCCAGCACCGATGATGATCACATCTGTTTCGATCTGTTTTATGTCCAAAGCCTTTTCCCCTTGCATTTTTCTGTCGTTCTTGATGCAGCATCCCGCTTTTTCAGCGGGTTTCTGCTGATTTCTCTGATTGACCGGACAGCCTGATCAAGCAAATTCAGTCTTACAAACTGCGCTGATTTACCCGTTTGGAAAGCTCTTCAGCCGATTCCTTGCGTTCTGAATAACGATCTGTCAGGTATTTGCTTTGACCACGAGTCAGCAAGGTAAATTTATACAGTTCTTCCATCACATCCACAATCCGGTCATAGAATGCTGATGGCTTCATTCGTCCATCTTCTTCAAATTCCAGGAATGCTTTTGGAATTGAAGACTGATTTGGAATCGTGATCATCCGCATCCAACGCCCCAAAACACGCATCTGGTTCAGACTGTTAAAGGACTGTGATCCCCCACTGACTTGCATCAAGGCAAGGGTTTTTCCTTGAGTGGCACGAATTGCGCCCCCTGCCAGTGGAATCCAGTCAATCTGGGATTTAAAGATGGAACTCATAGAACCATGTCGTTCCGGTGAACACCACACCATGCCTTCTGACCATGCTAAAAGTTCATGCAACTCTTTTACTTTTGGATGCTCAGTATCCGCATCTTCAGGTAAAGGAAGCCCTTTAGGATGAAAGATTTTTACTTCTGCCCCAAAATATTCAAGGATTCGACCAGCTTCAAGAACTGCAAGGCGACTGTAAGAACGTTCCCGATTAGACCCATAGAGCAGTAAAATCCGAGGAGGATGAGCTAGTTCTTTGGCTTGGACTTTTTCAAAGGTGGGTTGTTCAATAAGATTTGGATCTACGTTAGGCAGGTTCATCATATCAAGCCTCTTTAAAATATTTCTTTCTTAGCCACAGTGAAACACTCACTAAAGCAATTAACACAGGTACTTCAACCAATGGCCCAATAATCGTGGTAAAAGCAACCGGCGAAGCAATACCAAAAGTTGCAATGGCGACTGCAAGTGATAATTCAAAATTATTTCCAGCCGCAGTAAATGAGATTGCAGCAGTTTTTGGATAATCATTGCCCATCCATTTACTCATAAAGAAGCTAATAAAGAACATGGCCACAAAGTAAATGATTAAAGGAATCGCGATGCGTAAAACTTCCAGTGGAAGACTCACAACATCACCCCCTTTTAAGCTAAACATGGCCAAAATCGTAAACAGCAAAGCCATTAAACTCAGCGGGCTGATTTTTGGAATGAACCTGGTTTGATACCATTCCACGCCTTTTTGTTTCACCAAAATTAAGCGCGTTAAGAAACCCAATAAGAACGGAATTCCAAGATAAATCAGAACAGCATGGGTAATGGTCCAGAAGCTAACATTGATCACTTGAGCTTCAATACCAAAATATGGCGGAAGGAAGGTCAGGAATAACCAGGCGTAGGTACTGAAGAATAAAATCTGGAAAATACTGTTAAACGCCACCAATGCTGCAACATATTGGTTATCACCACAGGCCAGACCATTCCACACCAGTACCATGGCGATACATCGAGCTAAACCAATCAGGATCACGCCTGTCATATACTCTGGATAGCTATGCAAAAAAATCACAGCCAACGCAAACATCAGTACCGGAGCAATCAACCAGTTTTGAATTAAAGATAGCGTCAGGGTTTTTTTATCCTTAAACACTTGTGGCAAGGTCGCATAATCCACTTTTGCCAGGGGTGGATACATCATCAGAATCAGACCAATCGCGATTGGAATATTGACTGAATTAATACTGAATTGATCCAGAGCAACCGATGCTTGAGGAAAAAAGTTTCCTATTGCGATGCCTAACGCCATGGCAATAAAAATCCACAGCGTCAGGTTGCGATCTAAAAAGGACATGCGTTTTTCAGACATGTGACTTACTCAACATTCGAAATTTGATTAATCGCTGCAATCAATTGTGAGCGAGAAAGTTCATCTACGTTAAGTTTAAACAAAGTATCCAGGCGACGATTGATATGTTCAACAGTGTTCATAAAGGCTTGCATTTTTTCTTCTTTATCCACCTCTAAATGTGACGGATCAGACAGGCCCCAGTGCGCCTTGATCGCTCCGCCAAGATAAAGAGGACACGCTTCCTGTGCAGCCGCATCACAGACGGTAATCACCACGTCTGGCTGATACTGTTCACAGGCATCAATCGTCTTGCTGGATAAGCCTTTAGTCGACAAGCCCAGATTGTGCAGGGTTTCAAGCGTCAAGGGATGCACCTGACCGGAAGGTTTGCTGCCAGCACTGTAAGCGACCCAGCCTTCTGGCGCACGGCTATTGAACAACACTTCAGATAGAATGCTGCGGCAACTGTTCCCCGTGCATAAAAACAAAAATTTCATGAAAACTTACTCGCAATGGCTCTGAATCGATAGAGCGGAAGAATCAAATAAAACCGGAACGTCACTACGTTTCAGTACGTCCAGAATTTCAAAGCACCAGGCCGGTAATTGCGGATTGAGGCTGTAGTACACCCACTGGCTTTGCCGACGATCGTTGAGCAGACCGCAAGACCGCAACAAGGCCAAATGCCGTGAAATTTTTGGTTGGCTTAACTGCAGTTTATCGGTCAGATCACAGACGCATTGCTCTTTATTTTCCGCAATCAGCAGGACAATACTGAGACGTGTTTCATCAGATAAACATTTAAAAAACTGAACGTGGTCCATAGCTGCTCCCCTTCTATTATGCAAATATATACATATCCATATATATAGTAAATAGTACAAGTGAAAAATTATATCTGGATCAGGATATCACAGCCAGAAAGCGCTGGATTTAACAGTTTCCCTCTTCTTCCAATATAGAAAAACCAGCGACTTGAACCACTGGTTTTCTTCGCTACAACTTTAATTTTGAAGTTATTTATTTTTCTCGATCAGTTCCGCGATAGCCTGAGCTTCCAGAATTTTACCACTCGATACGATTTTACTGTCAATCATCAGACCCGGTGTGCTTAACAGTCCGGTTTCGGCAATCTGCATCATATCCGTGACATACTCAATGTCCGCTTTGACACCGGTGCTTTTCACTGCTTCTTCAGTTGCAGCCAACAGGGCCTTACATTTACGGCAGCCTGTACCCAAAACTTTAATTTTCATCTTTTATTCTCCATACATTTTATAAAAACCAGTCACCCAAAGTATTCAGGCTATAGCCAATAATCAAGATTCCCACAAAAACGATCCCTATAAACAGGCTCAATAAGCGGGTTTTCACCACCTGTTTTAACAGGATCAGGGATGGCAGGGAAAGTGCTGTTACCGCCATCATAAAGGCCAATACCGTCCCCAACCCCACACCTTTCACCACCAAAGCTTCTGCAATCGGCAAAGTGCCAAAAATATCTGCATACATCGGTATGCCTATGATTGTAGCAATCAGTACGGAATACCAGTGATCCTGACCAAGCAAGGCGGTAATCCACTGTTCAGGAATCCAGTTATGAATTGCCGCGCCAATCCCTACGCCAATCAACACATACATCCAGACCTTGCTAAAGATTTCCACCACCTGTTCCCAGGCAAATTCCCGGCACTCTTTCGCAGACATTTTAAAATCTTCATCACCCTGAGCTGTACTATTTTGCGTAACAAATTTAGCGACATACTTTTCCATTTTGAAAAAGCTGATGAGTGATCCACCAATAACTGCCAAAATCAGACCAAGAACCACATAGATCATGGCAATTTTCCAGTTAAAAATACTGGCCAATAAAATAATCGAAGCCAGATCGACTAAGGGAGATGAAATCAGAAAGGAAAAGGTCACCCCCACAGGCAGTCCGGCACGGGTAAAACCGATAAACAGCGGAATGGAAGAACAGGAACAAAATGGGGTAATGGTGCCGAGCAAGGCCCCCATGATATTGGCTTTGATCCCGGTCATGCGTCCCAGAATCTGCCGGGTGCGTTCAGGCGGAAAATAACTCTGGATATACGACAGGCTATAGATCAGGACTGAGAGCAGAATAAAGATCTTAAAAACATCATAAATAAAGAAGTGAATACTGCCACCGAGCCGGGTCACCACCGATAAACCGAAGACATTTTCGACCAGCCAGCGCACGCCTTCCGAGAGCCAGGTCATTTTAAGCAGCACATCATTCAGCCAGGCAAAAATCGCGATTATGCTTTCCATTTAAAGCTCCTGGTTTTAGGGGGATGAGATCAGGTCGATGCACTCATCGGCAGATTTTTGAACCATTGACCTGCGCAACAGTTTCCAGTCGGTAGCCTGTGTAAGATTTGAAAAATGGTACTCTCTGTCAAAACCTGATACGGGGAAACTGCCTGCTGATGATCCAATTCCTTTATCCTTCAAGAACCTATTTCATTCAGTATGTAAATGATATGGATCATCGTCCATGTGTTTTTCAGATAAAAAAGCTCCAATCAAGTTGAAGCTTTTTCGTAGGGGGGACACTTTATTTTACCCGATTGCCCTGTTGATCCACGATGATTTCACCGTCTTCTTTGGCAAAGGCTTTTAATTGTGGCGAAGGCAGAATATCCAGTACCACTTCCGATGGGCGGCATAATCGGGTTCCAAGCTCGGTAACCACCAACGGGCGGTTGATCAGGATCGGATGTTGCAGCATGGCATCAAGCAGTTTCTCATCGCTCCAGCCGGCATCATCTAGATTCAGCTCGGTATAGGGATCGACATTTTTACGGAGCGCATCTCTTACCGATAAACCTGCATCAGAAATCAGTTGAATCAGCTCATCACGAGAAGGAGGCGTAACTAGATATTCGATCACTTCAGGCTCAATTCCCGCATTGCGAATTAAAGCCAGCGTATTGCGTGAGGTACCACAGGCTGGATTATGATAAATTTGGACTTTTGGCATTTGATCCATGAGCTTTACTCTTATCAATGAATCATAGCTTTATATATGAATATACGCATATTCGCAATATAAAATATATGTGTTTTTCAGATGTAACCTGATATGAGAAGTCCAAAATCATTTGAAGCAGTTTCAAAATGAATAGTCTCTTCTAGCTCTAGATTATTGGATCACTTCACAGGCTGCTGTTAAAACCCCACATAAAACTTTTCAATCAGCTTTCGGGTCTTGACCAGCAGATTACTCAACACATTTTCCCGTTCAAACAGCTTCACTTTAAAGTTCAGCAAGTCTTTCAATTCTTCCTTACGTGGTAAACGTTTGGTGAACTCGTAATGTTCCAGAACTTGCTTCATTGCTTCTGGTTTCAGGTTTTCTTCTGTACAGAGGTACTGATAGGCCTGTTCTTTTTCAGCATCCCAGAACTGAGCAAAGGCCGTTTGTACGCTCTGGCCATTGATCATCTTGGGCAGGTTTTCTTCAATAAACTTCTGGATCAGCGCCTGCTTGTCATACAGGGTGATTTCATTGCCAATCAGGTCATAGACCTGAGCTTCATACTTCTTACGTTTGTCTTCATCATCACTATTCACAGCCAGTTGTAGCAGGTTGATGATATAACCAACATTGATCCGGTCACTGTGCAGTAAGTCCAGCTGAAAATCGACATCGTCCAGTACCGATACTTTTTCTTTTTTAGTGGTCTTGCGTACATCACGACATAGATCGGCATACTTGGACGCAAAGTTGGCAAAATGCTGTTTATCCAGTGCAGTCTGGTCCTGATCATATTCAATAAAGGTTTGCAGCTGGGCGTTGTAACGCATCACTTCTCGAAAGGCTTTAATGAACGCCAGCTGCTGATCTTCAGTGATGAGTTCGTCGACACTTTGATAATCAGGGGTAATATTTAGTAGCTTCTGTACTGCCACTTCATAGTCCTGCTGAATTTCTTCATAACTTGGCACCAGTACCACTTTTTGCGCTTCTTTATTGGAAAATAATGCCAGTGCTTCATCAGTAGCGCGTTTCAGGTTACGGAAACAGATGATGTTGCCGAAAGGTTTTTTGTCGTTAAAGACGCGGTTGGTTCGCGAGAAGGCCTGAATCAGGCCATGGTATTTCAGGTTCTTGTCGACATACAGGGTATTTAAGGGCTTGGAATCAAAACCGGTCAGAAACATATTCACCACAAGCAGGATATCAATCTGTTTCTTTTTGACCCGATCGGCAATGTCGCGGTAATAGGCATAGAACTGGTCGCCAGAATTGTAGTTGGTCTTAAACTGCTGGTTGTACTTGGCGATATAACGGTCCAGCTTGTCGCGACTGGACGGATTGATCTGGCTGGGAATATCGGCTGCTTCTTCATGGATCAGCCCGTTTTGCTCATCTACTGGGACTGCTTCATTGGCGGCATAGGAGAAAATCGTCGCAATCGTCAGCGGTTTGAACAGTCGGCCCTGCTCTTCATCCTGTTGCTGTTTCTCGGCCTGAACCTTTTCAAACACTTCATAGTACTGGGTCAGGGTATCGACCGAACTGACACAGAACATCGCGGTAAATTCACCATTGCGAGTTTTGGTCGGATGCGTATCGACAATATAGCGCGCAATCATTTCCAGGCGCTGTGGATTGTCGTAGAGCTCCCGGGTATCAATGCCTTCGACATCATCGTCATAGTCGAGGTTGTGCTGCATGCCCTTGGCCGTGTATTTACCCCGGTAATCAATCTGGAACTGCAACACGTTACGATCCCGGATCGCATCGACAATCACATACTGGTGCAGACACTGATTAAACAGATAATCCGTGGTGAGTTTGAGGCCGGCTTTAGACTGACTGTTTTCCTCAAAAATCGGCGTTCCGGTAAAACCAAACATCTGCGCATTGCTGAAGAACTTCTTGATATTCTGATGGGTCTCACCAAACTGGCTGCGGTGACATTCATCAAAGATAAACACCACTTTCTGGTCTTTGAGATAATCAATGTATTCCAGATAGCGATCCGTGCTGATGGCCCGGTTTAGCTTCTGGATGGTGGTGACAATCAGTTTGTCATGGCGTTGATCCAGCTGCTTGACCAAAGTATGCGTGCTATCGGTGCTGTCGACACTTTCGGCTTTAAAGGCATTAAATTCGCGTGAGGTTTGCGTGTCCAGGTCGTTCCTGTCCACCACAAACAGGACTTTTTCCACGTCCGGCATTTGCATGATGATCTGGCTGGCTTTAAACGAGGTCAGGGTTTTGCCTGAACCGGTGGTATGCCAGATATAGCCGTTCTGATCGGAGTTTTGCACATGCTGCACGATTTTCTGCACTGCATAAATCTGATAGGGACGTAGCACCATCAGGCTTTTCGTGGTTTCTAGCAGCACCATGTATTGGGTCAGCATTTGGGTCAGATGCTGCTGATTGAGAAAAGCTTCGGCAAAGTCGACAATTTCATTGATGTGTTTGTTATTGACATCCGCCCATGGAAAGGCAAACTCGATGCCTGTGGTGCCGTTAGAATAATAACGGGTATTGGCACCATTACTGATCACAAACAGCTGGATAAAGCCAAATAGCCCTTGCCCAGCCCAATACGCTTCACGAATATAGCGTTGCGTTTGGTTAAAGGCTTCGGCAATTTCCATGCCACGCTTTTTCAGCTCGATCTGAACCAGTGGCAGACCATTGACCAACAGAGTCACATCAAAACGGCTGGTTCTGCCATTATAGTCGCGGTGATCAATGGTGATTTGATTGGTCACCTGATAGATGTTTTTGCTGGGGTCATCTGACAGGAAAAAGATGTGCTTACTTGAACCGTCATCAAATTTGACCGGGAACAGATCACGCAAATTCTTGGCCCGTTCAAATACCGTTCCGGTATTCAAAAAGCTGATGACCTGTTTCCATTCAGTTTCAGACAGTGGTGCAAGTCCATTAGCGCGTTCAATTTGAGTTTTCAGGTTAGACAGTAGCTGGCGTTCGTCCTTGAGCGTGACTGAGGCATAACTTAATTGCTGCAGCTGGCCAATCAGTTCGTTTTCAAGTTGGTATTCGCTTTGTACTGTCATTTCCTTCCCCTCTAAAATCTTAAATTATTCACTTCAATGTCTGTTTAATTAAACTCAAGATATATTCTAAATTTTCTGTATCTGACACGATCACCTCACAATCGCCATTGCCCCAATGTCCAATATTGGTCACATCTTTCGCGAGCTGTTTCGGGTCATCCAGTTGATTAAAAGGCATATTCAACCATATACGAATTTGCTTTGTCCCAATACTCATATAGACATAGTTGCGCTTACCCTTACGGAAGGCGATATACATTTTCTTAGGATGGATATCTAAATCGGTAGTTAAGCCCAGAATTGAGTCCCTGAATTGCTCATATAGCTCTTTGATGTCATCGGACTTATCCGCCAAGTGATAGGCTTCATCATATTGCTGAATTTCTTTGGCAATCTTTTGAATGTCTTCAGACTCAACCTTTTGCACTTGCTTTATTGAAGGCGCTGATTTGGCTTTCTGCAATGGATTGACAGAAACAATTCCACCCTGATAACGTTTGATTTCCCACAGCTCAATACCTAAATCTTTAAAGTTGGTGGACTGCTTTTGATAGTCGGTAAAGCTCGGTGAAACAAAGATGATTCGGCTTTGTGACCAGTCGACATCGTGACGTTTAAGCTGTTTGCTCTGGCTCTCGTTGTACTCCACGATAAAATCTGCCTTATAGTCGAGCATCAGATTCAGATAAGAAACGCCTTGATCAATCACGCTATAATTGCGTTCACGCTTGTATTCGATAATTACGAAGGCCTGACTTTCGGGATCGAAAGCCAGTGTATCAATACGGTTATTTTTAATGGTGAATTCAGACTTGATGAATTCCAGACCTGTAAAACTGTAAAGATTGTTTTCAAACAGGGTTTGAATTTCTCTTTCCAAACGAAAAGGATCTTCTGTAAGTTCTACTAATGACTGTGCTTGGGTTTGATAAAGCTGCATTAAAAATCTCGAATTATTTATTCTGCAAATGTTTGTCTAAGTGGATTACTCAAAGAAACGCTATATAAGAGTTTTAATCTCTTAATTGTCATTGGAATACCATTTTCGGTTTTATGGAGCATGGCATGACAGTTCGGGCATACAGGTCGAAGATCCTCTTTAGGATCTACTTCATACTCTTCGCCAATCGTGTGCAAAGGCTTAAGATGATGTATGTGGATGAAATCTTTAGCAAATGAGCCATACATATGTTCAAAGCTTAAGCCACAGACATAACAGCGTGTTCCATGAATTTCTATACATTTAGCCCTTGCTTCAGGATTACGCTCATATTTATTCACTAAAACCGTTTGCTTAGCTCCTTCAGGAAAGGTTTCATTTTCTAAACCTGCTTCATCGGGATAGTCGGTATTCACACTATCAGTTTTAAACTCATTAAAAATGTGAGTTAAAAAAATGCGGATTGGATCATTTGAAGCTTTATCTCGATCTGTGCGACGGCCTTGAATAGGAGCATCAGGAATTAAGTTTTCCTGTCTGAAATATTCAAAAGACAAAGTGGATTTATCCACTTTGTTTAACTTTTCAAAAATAGAGTATCCACCTAGATAACTTTCAATTTTCTTTTTATCCGACCAAAATACTTTCTGCGCTACTGGGTATTCTGAGTTTTCCGCATGCCCCAGAACTTTGAATTGATACATCACCTTTGAGATGGGTTGGGTCACATATACATGAACAATATCATTGATTTGTAACCCTTTACCTTCACTAGTGGCTGAATTCTTCCAATAAATCTGCGGCAAAGCATCATAAGCTGCTTCTAAATCAAACTCAGCATAATTCACGGTTACTAGCCAATTTGCCATAACTTTCCCCCTAGACAAACATCTGCTGCAACAAGCCTTTTTTCCACTGTTTAACTTGTTCAATTTGCTGTACCACTACGTCAATTTTTTGGTCGATAGTAGATAGAAATTTGGCGATTTTGGTTTGTTCTGCCAAGCAAGGAAAACTAAAACTAAAATCATTTATTTTTGTTAAGGTAATCCGCTTCAATGCTTGACCAGCTATAGCTCCATTAATTTCTTTTTGTCCAAAATCAGATACAAACAAATGATATAAGAAATAATTATAGTACTCAGGTTGTAGCCTTAAGAATGCTACGCTTGAAAGTAGACTGAATTCTTCTCTCAAAGTATTTACACAACACTGACCAATAGTGCCATCTTTCGTTAAAAGCACATCACCAAACTGCACATCACAAGAAGAATAAATTTTTAAATGTTCTTCTTTATTTACATATTCTAGCTTTGAGAAATCTAAATAGCCATTTTTAACATTCTTTGAGGTCAAATACTTGTAGTCACCAACTTCAAAAGTTTTAGGTGAAAAATGTGTGCCATCTTTAATTTTTATACAAATTTCAGAAAGTTTCTTTTCTTCCCACTCCCCGAACTCACTACCATCATCCGCTTTAAAACGAATCTGCTGACTAAACAGCTTTTGCATCATGCCTTGTTTATATTGGCTCAGTAGCACATGTTTTTGGCTGAGTTGGCTAATCTTTTCATCCACGGCAGAAAGAAAAGCAGCGATTTTGGTTTGTTCTTCTTTTGATGGAACAATTAGTGGAATTTGATGTAAAACACTACCTTTAATTCCTTGAACAGTTCCACCTGTAGCTTTTGACTTTAAAATTTCCTGAAAGCTTTCAGATAAAAACTTTTGTTTCAAAAACAGATTATCTAATAAACCAATTTTTCCTCGATATTTGATAACTCGTTGTGCTAATGCTATGTCTGTTCTATCAACACTTGCAACATTACCCAACGGTGCTTCAGTAGTAATTAAAACATCATTTAACTCTACTTTTCCTCTACGCATGACATCATCAAAAGCTGACTCTTCAATGAACTCCTGCGAAGCAGAGTAATCTAAATATCCTTGTTTAATATTTTTTGCAGTTACTAATAAAACACCTGATTCAACTTTTTTTGGAGTTTTCCCTCTATAGTCTACATAATCTGCCAATTCAATAATTTTTTTGCTACCCCAATCTTCGGAGAACTCTTTAAATCTTAACTTCGGTGTAGTCATTACTTCACCTCCGAAAAAGGCGAAGCAATGCCTAGCTCTTTGCAAAACTCTGCAATTACCGCATCGGTTTTTTGACTGTCTTTTTCCAGCTGTTGCAGCTGTTGGGCAATCACATCCAGATCAATCTCAGCTTCCGCTTCAAAAGTATCGACATAACGCGGAATATTCAGATTGTAATCGTTGTCTTTCACTTCCTGTAAAGTTGCTACATGCGCGTATTTTTCGATGTCCTGACGCTTTTCAAATGCCGAAATAATATTGTCTAAATGCTCAGGCAAAAGCTTGTTTTGGTTCTTCTGCTTTTCAAACTCGTTACTGGCATCAATAAACAGAATATTGCCGCTCTGCTCACGGTTTTTCTTCAATACCAAAATACAGGTCGGAATCGAGGTGCCATAGAAAATATTGGCCGGTAGACCAATAATGGTATCCACCACATTCAACTGTTCAATCAGGTACTGACGAATCACGCCCTCACTGGAACCCCGGAACAACACGCCATGCGGTAACACCACCGCCATAGTGCCGTTGTCATCCAGTTGATACAGCATGTGCTGCACAAAAGCCATATCGGCTTTGGAACTTGGCGCCAGTTTGCCATACGCAGCAAAGCGTTCATCCTGTAAAAATAATGGATCGGCTGACCAGTTGGCTGAAAATGGCGGATTGGCCACCACCGCATCAAACTTTTTATCCAGATGCTGCGGACGGGTTAAAGTGTTTTCCTGTTTGATGTCGAACTTGGCAAAATGCACATCATGCAGAATCATGTTCATGCGCGCCAAGTTGTAAGTGGTACGGTTCATCTCCTGACCGTAAATCATATCCACATCTTTGACTTCACGTTTTACCCGCAGCAACAAAGAACCTGAACCGCAAGTCGGATCATAGACTGAACGTAAACGCTCCTTGCCTTGGGTGACAATCTTGGCCAGTAAAGTCGATACGGTTTGCGGGGTATAGAACTCACCAGCTTTCTTGCCCGCACCTGAGGCAAACTCACCAATCAGGTATTCGTAGGCATCCCCCAGTACATCGGCTTCGGTATTGGAAATATCAAAATCAATATCATCCAGATGACTGAGGACTTTCGCCACCAGTGCATTACGGTCGCTGGCATTGTTGCCGAGCTTGGTCGAATTCAGATCCATATCTTCAAACAGATTGGCAAAGTCATCGGCAGAATCGGTACCTAAGGTACTTTGCTCAATCGATTTTAAGGTTGCAGTTAAATCATCCAGAATGAATTCGCCCTGACGGCCACGCTCAGCTAAGGTATGGAATAGTTGTTTTGGCGTGAGTGCATAACCGACTTCTGCAATGGCATTCTTTTTGATTTCTTCGATATAAGGCACATGCTCAGGATTGTTTTCATCCAGCTCTAAAAAGCTGATGTCTTCGCCATCCAGCAATTCATTAGCAAAATTAACCGACTTTTCCGACAAATACTTAAAGAAAATAAAACCCAGAATGTAATCACGGAATTCATCGGCGCCCATGGTGCCACGCAAAGTATTGGCAATATTCCAAAGTTGTTTTTGTAATTGTTGCAGTTGTACGTGGGTCATTGTTATAGAATTCCAAATAAGTAAATCATTAATCAAGTGATTTTACCTAAAATTCTAAATCATGCAGCAGTAAAAAGCTGCAAAAGGACATGAATTGTCGTGCTTAATTCACTTTATTTATCCATTAAAGCTCCCCGGACAGACCCATATACCAAATTTTACCAGTGCATGCTCGGGCACAGACTGAAGCTGATCTCGATTAAAGCTCATGTAACTCCGCAAGGTCCCTGTGCTGAATATGCTTGAGCAGAAAAAGATTTAAAAAAATCAGCCTGTTTGTGCCGACATTTTACTTGGCTAATTTTTGCGTCATACGAACACAGTTCCGCCCATTATTTTTCGCTTCATACAGCTTATTGTCTGCCATTTTAAAAACCTGTTTGACGCTTACTGAATCACTCGGACAGAATGCGATACCCACGGAAATGGTGATTTCTTCAACTCCTTCAATTTGACTTGCTTGCATACTCGTTCTGAGACGTTCGGCAGCATTGAAAGCAACCCGAATATCGGAGGTCATCATCAGTACGATAAACTCTTCCCCACCAGTGCGACAGCAGAGATCATGGCTTCTGAAATTTTTCTGCATTAAAAAAGCCAATCGCTTTAAAACCTCATCTCCGCGGTCATGTCCATAGCTATCGTTGATCTTTTTAAAGAAATCAATATCGATAGCGAGTACCGCAAAATGAGTACCCGTACTGATTAATTCATCCAGAAGATATTGCATGCCACGACGGTTATAAAGGCCGGTCAAGGGGTCAATATTGATATGTTGGCGTAATTCTGAGATCTTGTTATTAAATGTTTTCGAGCTCAAAAGTAGCGAGGCCCTAAACTTAAATACCTCGAAATACCAAGGATCAACCTGGCTGATTTTATCCTGAATATCATTTTTACTTAGCATACTGGCCATTTTCGCCAAACGAGTCAACGGCGAAGAAATAAACAGCGACATCCGCCAGACGATAAAGAAAATAAACAGATAAAAGATAAATATGCCGATAGAAACTTTTAAAATTAATTCATTGGCCTGTTCAAGAAGTTCATCCGTAGGTTGCTGCGAAACCACAATCCAGTTCACACTCGGAACATAGGCAAAACCGGCCAGGTTATCAATCCCCAAGCTATTCGTCAGACGGACGGATCCTTTCTTGTTTTTATTGATATAGTCCAGACCACTATTATTTACAATTTTTTCGCCAATCCGACTCGAATCTGGATGGAAGATAATACGGTTCTGCTGATCAATCACATACATATAACTTTTTTTGAAATCAAATTGATTGAACAGCATTTCACTGATTATATTATTCTTCTGCAGATAAATCGTACCGCTGATAAAGCCCTTATAATTTTGATTCACGTCGTAAATAGGCTGTGATATCAATACAACCAGATTTTTTTTGCTTGACCAATAGGGTGCCGAAATATACGTCTTTTTGCTTTTAAGTGATCCAACAATACCCGCTGTATTATAGGGTGTGTGGAATTTTAGGTCTAATGATACTGGTGCATAAGCAAGTATCTGATTTCGCTGGCCTACCATAAAAATACTGTTAAAGTTATTCGACTGGTTTTTTAGCCGTTTGACTTCAGCCTGTCGCAGTGGCGTATTGTAAAAGTTTTGCCCTAATTGCTGAGCACTATACTGCAACTCCTGCAACATATTGCTGACATCACGATTCACACCCATCGCAATCTTGGCTGCGTATTTTTCATTTATAGAGAGTGAATTCTGAATCAGTTGCTGTTTAACCACATAATTCAGAATAAACAGGCTAATCACAAATAAACAGGAAACGCTGAGGATCGTTGAAATCAGAATCAGCTTGCGTAAATTCAGATTCAAAGATAGAAGTATTTTATATAACAACTGAGACCCCAGGTACCTTGGATTGTATTACTCTGTTTAATTTAACATAAATACGCAAACCCAATGCTACAAAATCACTTTCTAAAACTTAGAAAAACATTCTAAATTTACTGCCTAAACCCTCTCCAAAATGTTGAGCTGAATAGGGCAATAAAGCTAAATCCAAATCGGACATCAGTCATAATGACAGGGCTTTGCATCTTTCTAAATACCCTACTGTGACTTTCAGTATATTCGGTTGATGAATAGAACAAATGATTGGGCAGAATAGGCATCGAGTATTTAGAATAAATGAAACCAGCCCTATCAGCTAAGCTGTATGCTGTTATGCTCCAACTAATCAAAGTTATGATTCAGTGCTCGATCCAGCAATCATACAAATACGGTCAGAAATTTATTTAAGTGCTTTTTTGATTTTATTGATCAATGTACGGGCTGCATCATAATCCTCAAAATCAATATTGATCGTCCCTTTATTTCCCTGATTTGTCGAGGAGCTTTTAATCACGACTGAAAAAGCATTCGATTCAAGTGGGATAATTTCTGCCGAAACAATATGATCAGCGTTAAGGAAAAAATCTTTTTTTAATTGAATTAACATTTTTTATTCTCGAGTAAAAAACAAGCAATATTTATAGCATATAAATTCAAAAAGTATAAAAATCGGCGAAATTCAATTGAACAAAGTACTGTAGCAAGTTGCTACAGTGCCTTCATTTTATTTTTTCAGCATTTTTTTCAGCAAATTTTCCAGCTCTTGTAAATTTTGTTCATCAAATTCACTCATTTTTAATGACACTTTTAAAATGTTGTGATCAAACTTAATATTCCCTGCGACTTTTCCATCATATTCAATTTTATGCACGATTGACGTTTTAATTGGCTCTTTGTTTTCTTTCGACTTTAAAATTTTTTCTGCCAATAAGGCCAGTTTTGTTTGCTCAACTTCTTTTTTCAGTAATTTCGCCCAAGCTTCTAGCAGTGCTTTTTTAGCATTACTGTAATTCTCTTCATAATCTGAAAGAAACTTTTTCACAGCTGTGGCGGCAGTGCGTGCCAACAATGTCGGTTGTTGTTCTAAATCGGCAATCAGTTCTTTCGGTAATTTTTCGAAAGATAGATATTTATACATATCCTCTCGATTCATGCCTAATGATTTTGCCAGCTTTTGCTTGTTCTTTTTTAATTTCTCATCCAGAGAACTCAGACCGACATAAATTTCATAATCTGTTAAGTCTTCCCGTTTTAAATTCTCAGCCAAGGTTAACAGTGCAACTTCTTCATCTGATGCATCGATGACAATCACTTCAATGGTGTTTTTATTGAGAATTTGATGCGCTTTCAAGCGTCGTTCACCTGCAATTAACTCATATTTGTCCTGTACTCGCCGAACTGCAATCGGCTGCAATAATCCAATCTCCTCAATCGAGGCTGCTAAATCTTCAATATCTTGCTGATTGAATATTTTTCGTGGCTGATTGGGACTAGGTTGAATGTCTGTAATTTGGACATTACGACGTAATTCTTTCACATCGTTGACATGCTCTTGCTGAGCTTGTTGATGCTTTTGAGTATTTTGCTGAAGACGTTGTGCCAACAATTCTTTTGTACTTACCATAGGATTCTCAGAGTGCCTTTATTCAACACGATTGATGATTTCTTTCGCTAAATCTTGGAACGCTTTACGAACTTTAGAATTTTTATCTACGCGCAACAATGGCTGTTGTAAAATTGCTGCTTGATTGACTTTCGTACTCATTGGAATGGTCGTTTTTAACAATTCGCCGACCTGGCTTAAAGCTTCATCTCGTATCAGTTTACAGACGTTTTGACGTTCATCATGTTTAATCAGCAAAGCACCTAACAGTTTCAATTCGGGATTGACCCGTCTTATTTTACTTAAATGGTTAATTAAGTCAGTGACACCATATAGGCCATATTGTGAACCGGATTCAATCGGCACCATAACATGGGTAGATGCAGCCAAGGCATTACTGGTCAGAAGTTTTAGGCTTGGAGGACAGTCAATCAGGATGAAATCATATAATCCGTTTAATAATTCCAACTTGTTAGAGAGCTCTTCAGAGGGTCTTGGGGCATCATCTTTAAGTTGGTCTTCTGTTTTACCTAAAGTAAGTGAACCATAAATTAAAGAAACATTTTTAAAATTGGTTTCTTCTTGTAAGGCATCAGACAATAGGTTCAAATCACCTACCAGTAATTCAGCAGAAGTGGTTTCAACCTCACTCGGATGTCTTAATCCGATATGTAAACTTGCATTGGCTTGTGGATCTAAATCAATCACCAATACTTTATGCCCCAAGTCTGCTAGCTCTGCAGCCAGATGAACAACCGTGGTGGTCTTCCCGCAACCACCTTTATGGTTTGCTACAGCAATAATTTTAGTCGATTTATTTGTCATATCAGACCCCATTCGAATGATCCTAATATAGTGGAACTTGTAGCAACTTGCTACACTTTATTTGAATGATATTAAAGTACGAATCAATATCGGCTAACAAAGAAAACAAATTAAAGTTTTATATAAAATATAGCTAGCTAATTATAATTAGTATTAATTAATATAATTAAGTAATTATAATTAGGACAATTTTTCCCTTTTTAAAACAATACCTTACGTCTTTAAAGGTGGAGGGTTTGTCACCGAAAAGTGGAAGGTTTGTCACTGAAAGGTGGAAGACTTGTCACTGAAAGGTGGAAGACTTGTCACTGAAAGGTGGAAGAGCTGTCACTGAAAGGTGGAAGACTTGTCACTATGGTGGAAGACTTGTCACTGGTTTAAAAAAAAACATGAAATTAAGTTATAAAAATATTTAAATTCAAAACTTTAATCTGTTGATAAGTATCATGATCTGACTTTAAAGGTGGAAGACTTGTCACGCTTATTTTTATACTTGTGGATAAGTTATGTTTTCCCTTTAAAAATTGCAAAAAAAAGTCCGATTTAGTACTTGATTCTCTCTAAAGGTGGAAGCTTTGTCACTGAAAAGTGCTAAACCAAATGATTTTTTCACTTATAACGGTATTTTTGGCCACAAAAAAATGCAAAGAAAACGATTTAAGCTCTTCTCAGTTGATAAAAGTGGAAAGCTTGTCACTAATAAGTGGAAATTTTTTCAAAGTTTCCACCTTTGGGTTAAGGATTAGGCTAAATCTAAAAAAATGATGACATGCTTTCCACTCTTGATCTTTAGCACATCCTTTTAAAGGGATAAGCACTTAAAGTGAATCTGTAAGGTGAAGATGTTGAATGTTATTCCACTTTTATGTATAAATAGGGGGAATAACTTTTAATTTTTCACTTATGAGCGATTTTAACGAAAAACAAGAAATAGAATATTTACCTTATTGTATCGGCAATATTCGACAGAATGGAGTGGTGAGTACCAGTAACCGCTTAATTCGCCCTATTGAATTGTCTTCTAATGAATATAAGGCACTGCTTTATGCAATGGCGGTTGCAAACTATGGTGAAAAAAATAACCAAGATCGTGAAATTACCGAGAAAACCTATATCTATCTGCATAAAGAAGATTTGGGGGAATTGTTAGGACTCAATAAGAAGAATTCCATTAATGTGGCTATTGACCGGATTTATAGGGAACTTTCATCTCGGGTTGCTCATTTTGTAATTGAAGAGCCTGTAGATGACGTCAAGCGTAAAGTAAAAAAAGTCCATTCTGTGGTACCGATTATCCGGGAACTGCGCTGGGAAGATGATGCCAAAAATGCCTTGCAGATTCGCTTTACCAGTGAAGTGCTGCCTTACTTCACCCGTCTGGCCAGTGGGAATTTTACCACTTACCAGTTGAAAGATTTATTTGCTTTAGACTCTGTCACAAGTATGAGTCTATATTCTTATATTGTTAAAAATGAATTTAAGTATGCGAATCTCGACACCTATGAAGTTGAGCTCACCTTAGAGAATTTAAAAGCGTTGATTGACATCGGTGAAAAAAAATATGACCGCTGGGTAGATTTTAGGCGTTATATTCTGGATAAAATTGTTGAAGAAATTAATACTAAAACCAGTCTGCAACTAGAATATGACACCATTAAGAAAGGCCGTCCTATTGTGGGTGTGCGGTTTAAAATTATGAGTGGAGATACTGAAGCGGCTCTCCCGCAATTTAACGAAAAGACTCAAATCTATTTGGATGTAGATTTTGATGATAATGCCATCGTGAAAGAGTTGGGGGCAAAGTTTGATATGACCGTACGTTCCTGGTATATCTATGCCAATGATCCGAATTATACGCAGTTCAGCAAGTGGTTTAAGATCGAAGGCTGTTTAACCGATTCTCAGGCGAATGTTATTGTGAACGATATTATGTTTCAAATGGATTTTGCTGTGGCCGGTGCATCCATGAATGATTTCAAGAAAGAGATGAAATATAAGCTCAAAAATGATCCGACTTTTGTTCAGGAAAATCGCGAGCGTTTGAATGAGATTTTTGGTAAAGAAATTATTTAAAAAGTGTAGCAAATTGCTACAGCGCATTGAAAAACATTCCGAGTGAATGATTTTTTTTGCATGTCTGACATTTTTCGCAAATAACTAGAATATTTCTGGTACATCTTTTTAGTGAGATTAGCGGGCGCTCATTGGGAAAATGTCGCAGTTCGGACTTGCTACATCTTGTCTAAAATACAAGTGAAAATACCTAAATTCTGAATATCTAAAAAGTGTAGTAAGTTGCTACACTTTTTTCTTGGGGTCAAAAACTTACTATTATTCACGCCATAATCCCACGAAAAACTATGTCTTTTGCCACCTTCTTACGATGGCATGATTGAAAATTTTAGGCGAAATCACTGGATTAATGAGTTCGTGATTTGGACTGTCATAATCATGCCCAGGTGCAACAGCTACAAAAAATCTGGAATATTGCCAATACCTTGACTGGCATCATAGAGGGAGAATTTGAAGCCAGAGACGATAAAAAATGTACTGGAATATTACGAGTTCTCCAAGCATTTGTTGCGCAAGGAAGAACTTAAAGACTCGCCAAATTATAAGGTGAAGCTATTTGAACGGGATAATGTGTTTAAACATCTGCTGATTAGAACACAGCAGTTGATTGAAAAGTTTTATGTGGAGTTTTAAAAACAGCCCGTGATGTGATCCGGGACAGGATGGGATCATGTTACAGCAGTGAATGATTATCTGGAGGCATCTCAGTTCATGGATTTAACTGAAGGTATCAGCGCTTATGTCAGTTGAAAGACTCCTTCGATTTACAGGAATTTTGCCAGCCATATAGTGTCTAAAAGCAATCGATTGACTTATGCCAACGGAAAAAGAAAGTAAATAGTAACAGCTCAAAGAGGCATGATGCCTCCTTATTTATTTTGTATGCTAAATAGCCTAAGTATGGCAGGCCATTACTCAAATAGAAGAAAAGATTTTAGCAGTGATTCAGTGCAATGACCGGGATTTATCATATAGAACGGAGCAAAAAGGGACTTGTGAAAGCGTACCAGTAATCACTTCTATTTTTTTGAGCTTATTTAACAACATCCTCAATTATTTTTTAAATTAAGTTGCACTCAGGTGGCAAGCTGACCATGCCAGAAATCTTTAGCTATCCGGCCTCACCGCATCTGGCATCTGAACTGGATCGGCGTTCAATCGATTTCGAAAAAATTCAGCAGGCAGCCACTATACTGGCCGAGCGTTATGACCGGGTTCTGCTTGAAGGAGCGGGTGGATTAATGGTGCCGCTGACCCGGGACATGCTGACGATCAATTATATTGCAGCGCATCACTACCCTGTCATTCTGGTGACTTCAGGCCGTCTGGGCAGTATTAATCATACTCTACTGAGTCTGGAGCTACTCAAACAACGTGAAGTCACGCTTTATGCTGTGGCATTTAACCATGCTGATGACCACCAGGATCAAACGATTGCGATGGATACCATTCAATATTTAAAGGAGTATCTGACCCGGTATTTTCCAACAGCCGTATGGCTGGATATCCCTAAGCTTGCATGTCACGCTTAGACACGCCGTACTTTATTTCAATGCTGAGCCCACCATAGGGTCGACGGGCATTGAAAGAGAGCTGATAGCCATATTGTTTTAACAGGTTAGCAGTTAATGCCAGTCCTAAACCATGGCCATGCTGCTGAGCAGATTTGCGCCAGAAGCGTTGTCCTAAATGTTGAATATCTTCTGCTGTAAGTTGCTGGCCATTATCTTCAATCACCAGGCAACCAGACTGCATGGAAATCCAAATCTGTTCAGCCTGTGCATGCAGCAGTGCATTCTCAAGCAGATTTTTCAGTACGGTATACAGCACAAATTCAGGTAGCTGAATTTCGCCTAGACTTTCCCAGTTCACCTGTATTTTTTTGTTCATTTCTGGATAGCGTGTACCTAAGTCTGCAAGAACTTTCTCAAGTGTGGGGCGAAGCCAGATGGCCTCAGTCATTTCCTGGAGACTGTTTTCTGATTGGGTCAGCAATAAAAGCTGCTCGAGTAATAGTGTATAACGCCGGATACTCTCATTGGCCTGCTGCAAATTGTGCTGAATGGATTCAGGCAGGTTCTGCTGCTGACCGATCAGCTGTGCCAGTTGTACATGGGTTTTAATTGCGGTCAGGGGACTGCGTAATTCATGTGCAGCATAGGCACTAAAGGCTTTCTCCTGTTGCAGACTGTCATTGAGTTTCTGAATCAACTGCGTGGAATTGTTGACAAAAGGCTGTACTTCTTGGGGAATGCTTGCAGGCTTGAGCTGCATTAAAAAATCTGCCGCCTCTGAATAGCTAAGGTTTTTCTGGTTCAGGTATTGACTGAGCTGATCCAAAGACCGGAACTGTCTGCGGATAATAAAGATGATCAGGGCAATACAGATTAGCAGTGAGAAGACCAAGGGAACCAGTACGGACTGTAGAATCTGCTGTAGTAAGGTATCCCTCAAGAACATACGTTCTGCCGCCACCACCTGAATATCACCACGACGCAGGACATAACTGCGCCATTCCGTATCACCCTGCTGCCAGGTGCTGAATCCTTCTGGTCGCTGGCTTAAATTTTGGGGGGCACCGCGTGTTTTGGCAATGACCTGATTATCTAACGAGATGTCAGAGCTAAAAAGAGAGACTTCACAGGCAATTAACTGGTTTGCATCATCATTCTTGGCTAATTTGGATAAGGTTGCATCCCCCAGACTATCCAGCGGTAGCTGCTGAATCAGCCGGGCAACCATTTGCGCAGATGCCGATAGGCGTTGATCCAGCGTGTCTTGTAAACGTTGTTTCAGGTCAATATACAGCCATGAAAATACCGCACTCCACAGCACAATAAACACGGCCAAAAGACTCATGGCCAAACGCCATTTCAAGCTGTGCTTAAACATGACGATGCTCAAACGGTTTGAAAATATAGCCCACACCACGAACGGTCTGAATCAAGTCTGGATGTAGTTTTTGTCTCAGGTGATAAATGTGTACATTCAGGGCATTGCTCTCGATAGCGTCCTGAAAACCATAGAGCTTGTCAATAAGCTGTTCATTTTTCAGGATCTGGTTGGGGTGGCTCATCAGGGTTTCCAGCAGGCTGAATTCACGGCGAGATAAACTCACGGCCTGGTCTTGGTAGGTCACAGTCTGGGTATCCCGATTCAGAACCAGGTCATCAAATTGCAGTGTATTCGAGGCAAAGCCGCGGTGGCGACGGGTGAGGGCATGAATCCGGGCAATCAGTTCCTCCAGCTCAAAGGGTTTGGTCAGGTAGTCATCGGCACCGGCATTCAGGGCCTGAACACACTGATCGGTCCGCAGCCGTGCCGTCAATACCAGTACCGGGAGATCAATCTGGTCGCGTCGCCAGCTGTGCAGCAAGTCCAGGCCATCCTGATCCGGCAGGCCTAAATCCAGTAAACACAAATCGACAGCACTATGCCGGATAAAATAATCTGCAGCACGTGCGTGACTGACATGCTCCACTGAAATATTCAGATAGTTCAGAGCAGCACAAATGCTCTGTGCGATATAGGGATCATCCTCAACCAATACAATAAACATAGAACATCCTGATCAAACTGCCATTATTTTATAAATGATTTGGGCTGTTAATGTTGTCTTAATTTTAGTTTTTCAATAATGCAGTCCTAACAGGAGGAGATCAGCTGGATGTTGAAGTGGATATTGGGTGCCGTGATCGGCGGTGGAATCATGACGGGAACTGCACATGCAGACTTTTTACCACCGGATCAGGCTTTTCAGTTTCAGGTGGTTTCTACAAGTCAGGATCAGGCAGAGCTTAGCTGGAAAATCGCAGAGGGTTATTATCTGTATCATGACCAGCTTAAAGTGTCTCATCAGCAGACCCCAGTCAAGTTGGCATTGCCCAAACCTGAAGACAAAGATGATCCCAATTTCGGTTTGACTCAGGTGCATTATGGGCAAGTCAAAACCAATATGAATGTCCAGCCCAACCAGCAGTTTGCGGTGCAGTGGCAGGGCTGTGCAGAAAGCGGTTTATGTTATCCGGTGCAACGCACCACAGTAAAAACTGATGCAGATGGTTTATTTCCAGCGCAAAACTTGAGCAAGCCTCAAAAGCTGCTGGCCAGCACTACACAGCCAGAAGCAAACGAAAAGATTTTGACTACTCAGAAAGATGAGCTCCAAGCTATAGGGCAAACTCAAAGTACAGATCAAGCACTGGCTGAAGAAAAGGTGGAGAAAGTGCAAGTCGCTGCAGTTTCCGACCCTGTCGTGCAGCCTGAGGTGGAATTAACAGAGAAAAACGACCAGCTTATTACAGACCCTAAAAATCAAACTTCATCAGCAGGCATGAATGACCAGTGGAACAATGACCAGTATTTTTTAAGTTTGCTGTCGGAACAAGGTCTGTTAATTAATGCACTGCTTTTTCTCGGGCTTGGCATTCTGCTGGCATTTTTACCGTGTTCCTTACCCTTGATTCCAATCTTAACGGGAATTCTGGTCCAGCAGCACCGGGGCTACCGTGCTGCGCTGATTGCGCTGGTCTTTGTTTTGGGTATGGCACTGGTCTATGCGGTCATGGGACTTGCTGTGGCACAGCTTGGTTATAGTTTTCAGCGCTGGTTCCAAAGTCCGGTATTCATCAGTATTTTCAGCATTCTGTTTGTTTTGTTCGCGCTTAATCTGTTCGGAGCATTTCAGCTGTCCTTACCCCAAGGCATGTTACAGCGGCTGGATCACTGGCAGCAAAAACAGAAGGGCGGCACGCTGATTGGTGCTGGTCTCATGGGCATGATCGCCGCACTGATTGTCGGGCCATGTATGAGTGCACCGTTGGCCGGTGCCTTAATCTATGTGTCTCAGCTCAATCAACCGATACTGGGTGCCAGCTATCTGTTTGTCTTAGGCCTTGGACTGGGCTTGCCGCTATTTATCGCAGCTGTATTTGGGTCCCATCTTTTACCCAAACCTGGCATCTGGATGGATCGCCTGAAGTTCAGTTTTGGTTTTGTCATGCTGGCGCTGGCCTTGTATTTCGCCCGTCCACTATTGCCCGGCATTTTATACCTGAGCCTTTTGGGTGTAGTACTGATCACCTGTTCAGGCTACTTCTTGTTCAAGATGCTGCCCCATGTGCATCGGTCTGTATCGAAAATAGTCCTGATACTGCTCAGTGGTTTACTGGTCTTTGCAGGAGGCATGCAGCTCTATCATGTCTGGAGTCAGGTAGAGGTCGCCCATGTGGAATCACGTCTTGAATGGCAGAAGGTCAGTACAGCCGCACAATTGCAACAGGTTTTAGCCAAACATCCTGCACAGCCAGTGGTAATTGATGTCTATGCGGACTGGTGTGTGGCCTGTCAACCGATTGAAAAGGAAGTGATTCCACGTAGTGATGTCCAGGCAGCTTTACAAAATGTGGTTCGTATCAAATTAGACCTGACCCACTATCATCCAAGTCAGGATGAGCTGCTAAAAGAATGGCAAATCCTGGGTCCACCTACTTTTATATTTTTAAATGCAGCGCATCAGGAACAGCGCGAGTTGCGCTTGACCGGAAGCTTTAGTGCGGCACATTTACTAGGCACATTGCAGCAACTACAAGGGGAGCAACCATGATGATTTCCAGTGATGCACTGCATCTGGGACCTTTGATGTTGCCCTGGACACTCATGATTGTTGCCACTGGCTTGATGCTGTTATCTGCCGTCCTGTTTGGATTAGCCAGAAAGTATTCATGGTCTAAACAGCAGCTTGGACAAAGTCAGGATTTGCTCTGGAGCAGTTTTTTGCTGGGGATGCTGGGTGCGCGTCTTGTTTTCGTTCTGCTCAATGCCGAGCTGTATTTTGCAGCCCCCATCGACATACTGAAAATTCAAGACAAAGGTTTTCATTTATGGGGCGGGGTGCTGATTGGTGCTGTGTGGTATGTCATTCGCAACAGACAGTTGCAGACCCGATTCAAAGCCATCTTGCTGATCATCTTTGTACTCTGGATCGGGCTTGGGCTCGCGTTCAAATCCAGTCTAAAAACTGAAGCAGCGTTTCCTGATCTAGCCTTTGCTGGACTAGAACAGGAGCGTCTGGGTACAGACAAGATTCCACTCAGCCAATTCGTTGGCCAGCCCACGGTGATTAATTTGTGGGCGAGCTGGTGTCCGCCGTGTCATCGCGAAATGCCGGTGTTGGCCAAAGCAGCCAAGCAGCATCCTCAAGTGAATTTTGTCATGCTCAATCAGGGTGAGGAGGTAGCCACCGTAAATGCCTATTTAAGAAAACATCAGTTTCAATTTAAACATGTCCTGCTGGACCCATATGGTGAACTGCCACAGCAGCTGAATAGTTTTGGCCTGCCAACGACGCTGTTTTTTAATGCTCAAGGCCAGCTGGTCGAGCGGCATATGGGGGAACTCAGTCCGGCCATGTTGCAGCAATATTTAAACATAATTTCAGATCAACCTTAAAAAAACGGAAGGACTTAGTATGAACAGAATTTACCGGGTACTGGGTGCAGGCATGTTCCTGATCATGAGCATGCACACGCAGGCGAATATTAAACAGAATATTGAAAAACAGGGTTTTGTGTTTGTAAAACAGATTCCGGCACCGCAAGGAATGACCGGTTGGGTGGGGCATGAAGACCAGTACTCCAATACAGTATTTATCTCCAACGATGACAAATATTATATCAAGGGCGAACTGTTTGATGCGCAAGGGAAAAGCCTGTCCAATGAGCAGATTGAAAAGCATATGAAAAAAGCGGTATTGGATGATGTCTGGAAAACCCTGGAAAAATCGACCTGGATTCAGGATGGCAAGCCGGATGCACCACGAGTGGTTTATGTCTTTTCCGATCCGAATTGTCCATATTGCTATAAATTCTGGCAGGCGGCTCGGCCTTGGGTCGAATCAGGCAAGGTACAGCTGCGTCATATTCAGGTCGGTGTGATCCGTGAAGAAAGCCGTGGTCAGGTGGCAACATTGTTAATGTCGAAAAATCCAGCAGCAGTTTTTAATGATATAAACAAGAATAAAGGCAAAAAGCAGCTCAAGAAAATGGCAAAGATTCCTGCAGAAATTGCTGCAAAAATTGATGCCAACCAGGCCCTAATGGGGAAATACGGCTTTTTCTCCACACCGTCGATGGCCTGGAAAAATAACCAGGGTGAATTTAAATCTACTCAAGGCCTGGCGATGGACGTCAAAGAAATTTTTGAACAATAAGATCGGATGAGATATGTCCACTTTGGATCATCCACGGGTATTGTTTGCTTTGGAATGAACCGCTCTGGCAGGGAACCGGAATGGTCTGACATTAATTGCATTTGGTTTTGTGATTGAAAAATCCAACCGGCTATTGTAATTAGTCGATCATGAACGTTATGCATAAAAAATAGCCTATGCACAGTGGATGGGGATTGCGGTGATTGTGTTTTGCATGTTGGTGAATATCGCCTCAATCCTGCAATATCGAGGGGGATGGACATCACTGGGACCGCCGGAATTTATTGAAGGTTATTATACCCAGCATCCTGTATGGCTAAACCTGTTTACTGCTTTTAGCGGGCTGCTTCTGATCATTTCTTTTTGGTTGCATTAAGAGGAGGGCTAGGCGCAATACAGCTCGTACAGCTTTTGCATCAGGCTCAAGACCTTGGGATCACTCAGACGATAGAAAATCTGCTTGCCCTCACGTCGGGTGCCAACCATGTTAGCCTTACGCAATACAGTCAGCTGTTGTGAAAGTGTAGGTTGATGAATGTCAGTAGATTCTTCAATTTCCTGAACATTCATTTCCCCATCGACCAGGACACATAAGATTTTCAGACGATCAGGATTGGCCAAAACTTTTAGGCATTGGCTGACGAAATCGACTTGAGAAAAATCAATTTTGGCATTTTCAGCAATCATATCCATAAATGTCCTCACAACTTTTGATGTAGCCCGTGCAGTTTACATAATTTACCATAAAACTGCTTGATTAATATTTTTTATTATATAATATAAAAAAGTATATTGTATAGGGATTAATTCATCATGCATGACTTCCTCATCGCATTTATTGGCGGCTTAATGCTCGGGCTTTCCGTAGTTGGTTATCTTTACGTCAATGGCCGTATTGCAGGAATCAGTGGTTTGATTGGGCAAGTATTAAACTCAAAAACCATGTTTAAAACGCCTGCAATCTGGTTTTTATTAGGCTTGATCCTCACACCGTTTATTTATGGTCTGTTTGTACAACCTGAAATCGAATTGAATGCCAGCCCACTGATGATGATTGTGGCAGGTCTGCTAGTGGGCTTTGGGACACGCTTAGGTTCGGGCTGTACCAGTGGTCACGGAATTTGTGGCATCAGTCGCCTGTCTAAGCGTTCTATCATCGCGACCATGACTTTCATGTTTGCAGGTTTTGTCGCTGTTTATATTATCCGTCATATCACAGGAGCATTCTAAAATGAAAAATGTGTTTGCCTTTTTATTTGGTGCGCTGTTCTCTGTGGGATTGATGGTATCAGGCATGTCCAATCCGGAAAAAGTACTCGATTTCCTGGATCTGTTTGGCGATTGGGATGCCAGTCTGGCCTTTGTCATGATGGGCGCGATTGCGGTGGCCTTTATTCCCTTCCAGAAAGCATTACGTACGGCGCAACCGAAAACAGTATTTAATGACCCTATTGATTTACCTAAAAATAATCAGATAGATAAAAAACTGATCACAGGTGCGGTTTTATTTGGTGCAGGTTGGGGCATTGCCGGCATCTGTCCGGCGCCAAGTTTCACCTTGATCGGTTTGGGCCACTATCAAGTGCTCTATTTTATTGTAGCAATGCTGGTGGGTGTATGGATTCACCGTAAATGGTCAGGAGCTTAACGATGTCAAACTTACCTATAGTAAAAGATTTTTTTCACGAAGATACCAATACCTTCAGTTATGTTGTACGTGATCCTGCAACCAAAGCCTGCGCCATTATTGATAGCGTTCTGGATTACGATCCGGCATCAGCAAGTACCTCAACTATTCATGCCGATAAAATTATTGCCTATATTAAAGAGCAGGGTTTAACGGTCGAGTGGATTCTGGAAACCCATGTCCATGCTGATCATCTGACTGCAGCGCAATACCTCAAAGCTGAGTTAGGTGGCAAGATTGCCATGAGCCAGAAAATTGGTATTGTTCAGGAAACTTTTGGCGCGATTTATCATCTGGATATTAAACAATGGAATGCCCAGCAGCTCTTTGATTATTTATTTGAAGATCATGAGTCGTTCCAAATCGGAACATTGAAAGCCTATAACATTCCAACACCGGGACATACGCCTGCTTGCCTGAGTTATGTGATTGGTGATGCGGTTTTTGTGGGTGATACCCTGTTTATGCCAGATTATGGTACAGCACGTTGTGACTTTCCGCGTGGCAGTGCAGAACAGCTTTATGATTCGGTACAAAGCCTGTTTCAGTTGCCAGAAGATACCCGGGTCTTTTTATGTCATGACTATTTGCCTGAAACACGTGAATCCTATGTGTGTGAATCTGATATACAGACACAAAAGACACAGAATATTCATATTCATCAGGGAATCAGTAAAGCTGAATTTGCTCAGATGCGCAACCAGCGGGATTCAGGACTGAGTATGCCTAAACTGATTCTACCGGCGATTCAGATCAATATGAAAGCAGGGCAGTTTCCTGAGCCAGAACCAAATGGTGTTTCTTACCTCAAGCTTCCTCTTAACTACTTCAAATAAGCTTGTGTCGTGATTCAACAAAAAGTTCAACCTTTATTGAATCATTTTTGTGGATAAGGGAGAGGGCGATGTGGGCATTAATACTGGAAGGATTGGCGATTGGTGGCTTGCTGGGTCTAACCGGTGCTGGTGGCGGCATTCTGGCTGTACCGGCACTGATGGCGAGTCAGGGTTGGACGGTAGCTCAGGCTGCGCCGGTGGGCTTGCTGGCAGTCACGCTGTCGGCCTTGGTTGGAACGTTCGAAGGTTTATTCAAGCGTATTGTACGTTATCGCGCTGCGCTCTGGATCGCGCTGATCAGTATTCCTTCAGCCCGTTATGGCGTGCATCTGGCTGATATCGTTTCTCCAGTCTGGCTGACGCTGGCTTTCAGTCTGGTCATGCTGATTGTTGCTTACCGGATCTTCTTTAATAAAGTCCATGATCATGGTAATGCACCGTGCAAGGTCAATCAAACGACCGGTCGTCTGATCTGGAATGTGAAAACGGCCTCCTTTCTGGCTGGTATTGGTGTAGTGGCAGGTTTATTAACGGGTCTGCTTGGCGTTGGGGGTGGTTTTGTTATTGTTCCAGCCCTGCGTAAATTCACCGATCTCGATATGCGCAGCATCGTGGCGACCTCTCTCATGATTATTTTCCTGATTGGTGGGGTCAGCATTTCTGCACACGTACTGGAGGGCTTTCAATATCCTGTTTCGGTCACACTGGCCTTTGTCCTGGCCTGTATTGTCGGGATGTTCATTGGACGCAGTCTGATGCATCGGATTGACAGTAACAAGGTACAGAAAATATTTGCCACAACCGTGGTTGGGGTAGCTATGTATTTAATCTATTCAGCGCTCATGGGCTAAAACAGACGATTAAGTACCTAAACTAAAGCGCTTTAATCTCCCTGAGCATCGTTTATGCAATGTGAATATCGTTTTAATGGCCGAGGAAGAATGAAAATGATGAAAACTGCAGAGCAATTGATCCGGAATGCAAAAAGCCGGATTCAGGAAGTCAGCGTAAATGAATTGTTTGAGGCGATGCAAAACCATAAAACCATACTGATTGATGTTCGGGAACCAGATGAATTCCAAGCAGCAGCGATAGACCGGGCGGTGAATTATCCACGTGGTATTTTGGAAATGCGAATTCACCAGCATCCCTTAGCCAGTCATCATTGTGATACCCAGCAGGCACTGGAACATCTTAAAGATCAGCCGATTTATTTGATTTGTGGTACGGGTGGACGTTCAGCACTGGCAACCGATACCTTACAGAATATGGGTTTTACCCAGGTCAAGTCGGTTCAGGGTGGTTACCAGGCCTGGCTGGAACAGGGCTATCCGGTAGAAAAATAAGCTATTGAATATATAAATGAATGCTGATTTCTTTATTTGAGGTGAAGCAATGAAATACAAAGAATTAACCCAGAACATTTCGGGCAGTTTAAGAACTTTAAGTCAGGATTCGCCTGATTTAATGAAAAGTTTTAACCAATTGTCACAGACTGCTATGCGTGATGGCGTGATTGATCCGAAAACCAAGGAGTTAATTGCCTTGGCGATTGGTGTGGCGGCACGTTGTGATGGTTGTATCGGTTTTCATGTTCGAACCTTAGTCAAAATGGGCATGACCCTACGGGAACTGGAAGAAGTTTTAGGCGTTGCCGTCTATATGGGTGGAGGACCTTCATTGATGTATGCCGCAAATGCCCTAGAGGCATTTAAAGAGTTTTCCAGCTGATTGAATCGTTTAGTAAATGGAGGCTGAAATGAGTCAGCACTGGAATGAATTGTATGCCCGGACGCAAGATCTGTATGGCACAGCAGCAAATCTTTTCATTCAGCAAATTTCGGACAAAATCCGAATAGAGGGTAAAACACTGGCAATTGCTGAAGGTGAAGGACGGAATATCTTATACCTGGCTGAGCGGGCAAGACAGCAGGGTTACCCTTTTTCAGCGGAAGTCTGGGATTATTCTGATGTTGCTTTGACGCATCTGTCCAGCAAGGCTGAAGCCCAAGGGATAAAAGTTGAACTTAAACATGTTGATTTAACAGTAGCTCAATGGCCATCGGAGTTTTATCAAAATGTGATCTGTGTATTTGGTCATTTCGATATAGAAACACAAAAACAGGTTTTAGAAGGCATAAGAAAATCCTTGCTCAACGGTGGATGGTTTATTGGTGAGCTATATTCAAAGGAACAGATCGACTATAAAACCGGTGGTCCTTCAAATGTCGAATATTTATACGATCCTCGTTGCATTCTAGAAGTCTTCGGACAGGACCACATCCATCACTTTTATGTCGGGGAGCAAGAAAGGCAGGAGGGAAAATTACATTGTGGTAAATGCCATGTTATTCAATTTGCGATACAAGTGAGGAAGTAGAGCATAAGTGAATTTAATACATTTTGCTGACGATAAGGTCCTGCATTCTCATCATCAATATTTTTAGGGGGGATTACCATTACCGTAAAAATTCTCATTAAGACTAGGGAATGTATCTTTTTACTGATCTGTACCTTTTTTAATTTTCCTCTGTTCTTTAATTTAGTACCATCAATATAACTTACGCTGACGAGCTGGATTCACTGAATGAAGTATATGGAAATCAGAGATTTGATTGAGGCTGAATTGAAAAAATACAGTTCTAATCAAATGATTCCATCGGAACGTTACTTGGCATTAAAGTTTAACTGTTCAAGGGAAACAGTGCGTAAGGCTTATGAACAGCTTCGTGCCGAAGATAAAATTTACAAACGGCAAAATCTCGGCTGGTTTGTGAGTAATAAAAAAATTCAATACTATCCAAACTCAATTGAAAATTTTCGTTCTTATATGAAGGCACAGGGTTTTAATGCCAGAACAGAACTGATCTCGACCAGACAGCTGGAGCGATTTGATCACAGTGATGTTTTTAGTGAAGCAACGAGAAGACTCGGCTTTATTGAAATTATCCGTTTACGTTATGCTGATGATGTCCCGGTACTCCTTGAATACAATTATCTGCCTGTTGCGCTATTTCCAGATGTGCTGAATTATGACGTGATTACTTCGGTCCAAGATGTCATTAAAAATCACTTTGATTATGATTATACGAGTAGTCAGTTAAAAATTAAAAATACCGGTGTCTCTCATTTTGAGAGCCAATATTTAGGAATTCCTATAAGCCAAACAGCAACTTACATTGAACGTATTTCAAAATCAAACGATCTGGTGATTGAATATGACATCGAAATCTGGTCTCAGGACAAAATTGAAATGACCCTAGATATTCACGCATAAGCTTATATTTATCTCCAATCCATTCAAATCCTAAAAACTTCTGTGTTTTTAGGATTTTTTATTTTTAAAATAATTTTAATTATTAAGCATTCTATTTTTATATTTAAAAGGCTAAACTTGCCTCCAATTTAATACTGGTATGTACCACTTAATTTTGGGACAAACCTTAAATATTAAATGTATTTGAAAATACTGTGTAGATGTTTGCTTAAATGATGACTCTCCATTACCACATGATGATCTGGCTCAGGGATATTGATAATGACCACAATGACTGATGATTTAGGTCATGGTATGGGCAATGCCTGGGAAAATAAAGACTGGGCACATATTTCTGATCCAGAATTACAAAGCCTGCAGCAGCAGTATTCCTGTTTACAAGGTCATATTCAGATTTTGTGGTGTAGTCCACGGCCATTTTCATCTGCAGTATTGGTTAAAGTAGAGCAGGATCTTGTGAGCAGGGATGAAATAGTCGCGCATCAGTATTTGATTAAGCGCAGCCATTGTTCCTTTCGTCGTGCCCGCGATATTTTACAGGAGCATGCCGTTCTTCAGCATTTAGCTAGCAAAGAAATTCCTGTTGCAGCATTGATTAGCTCAAATCAAGGTCTGACCGCTTTAGAGCTAGGTGACTGGACCTATGAAGTCTATGCAAAAGCAGCCGGCTTAGATCTGTATGCAGATCAGCAATCCTGGAAACCTTTTTTCTATGCTGAACATGCTGCGAAAGCGGGGCAATTACTGGCAAGCTTACATATGGCCATGCAGGATTTTCCTGAGCGGCAAGGCCGATCAGCATCTTATTTATTGTCCAATCAGCAGCTTTTAAACAGTGAAAATATCGTTACAGCCATTCAACGGCGCATTGTAAACAGTCCAGAATTAAGCCGTTACTGTGCCGACAAAAATTTAGATCCTTACTTTTTAGATCAAATCTTACAGGTTCACCAGCGTATTCAGCCTGTATTGCAACAGGCAAGCAGAATTTGGACCCATAACGATTTACACGCTTCTAATCTATTTTGGTCAGCACCGGATGCCAAAGCGGAGATTACTGCCGTAATTGATTTTGGTTTATCTGACCGAAATTCGGCACTTTATGATCTGGCTGTGACGATTGAACGTAATTTCATTGATTGGTTGGAATTAAAGCAGAACCCACATATTCCGATTGATGAAGCCGGTTTAACCGCTTTTCTCCATGCTTATTTTTCCGAGATACATCCACAAGAAGATTTTAGTATTTTGCCAGAACTGCTGAAAATCGTGCATCTGGATTTCGCTTTTTCAGAGCTGGAGTATTTTGTGGGCATTACCCACAACCTCAACCATGCAGATGCGGCTTATTACGACTGGATTATCGGTCATGTGGACTGGTTCTTTGGCGAACAAGGCCAACAATTTACCCAGACTTTAACCCGGCTCATTCAACACGAATTGCACTCTTCTTAGTTGCTCTCTAAACCCGGCATCATCACCCACTTCAAATACATAAGGTTTCGTATGAACAATCGTCAACTCAAACAGAATGTATTAACCCGATCTTTAAATATGATCATTCTGTCGCAGCTTTGTTTAGCCCCGCTGACTTATGCTGAAGACGATGTTCAACAGCTTGACACGATTGTCATTACAGCCGATCAAAGCATCCCTTACTCGAGTGCCAAAGTGAATGTCGAGGGATTTGCTACGGACAGTCTGCAAAAAATACCTGCATCGGTCTCTATCGTGACTGCCGATCTCATTGCTGAACAACATGCTCGCGTGCTGAGCGATGTGGTAAAAAATGATGCAGCCATCGGTGATGGCTATGCTGCAATTGGCTATTATCCAAACTTTGTCTCGCGTGGCTTTGAACTCGATTTGGCATCAAGCTACCTCATTAATGGCAATGTGATTCGTGGTGAACAAAACGTTGCACTTGAAAACAAAGAACGTGTGGAAATTTTAAAAGGCATTTCCGCGATTCAAAGTGGTATGTCGACCCCGGGTGGTGTGGTCAATTATGTCACCAAGCGACCCAAAGATATCCAGGCCCTGACATTCTCTGCCGATCAACACGGCCAGTTTTCAGTGGCAACTGATCTCGGTGGTTTTTTGGGTGATGAGCAGCAATTCGGATATCGCATCAATCTGGTGAATGAGCAGATTGAGTCTTATGTCGATCACGTGGATGGTGAGCGCTATTTAGCGGCATTGGCCTTAGACTGGAAAACATCTGAGCAATCTAAATTGGAATTTGATCTTGAAGCACAGCGTTCCGAACAAAAATCAGTGCCAGGTTATCAATTACTGGATGGTAAAGTCCCAGAAAATGTGAAATGGGACCGATTGCTTGGTTACCAGACTTGGGGCAAACCGGTCACGATCGATAGTCTGAATAGCAGTTTAAAATATAGTTATGCCTTGAATGATGACTGGAACTTGGGACTCGTCGCAGCCCACAGTAAATCCAGAGTTGATGACTATTCAAGCTTTGCTTATGGTTATTATCGGGAAGGCTGTCTGGAAGAGTATTCCTGTAACACGTTTGGTAAAGCTGGCGAGTATGATATTTACGATTATCAGAATCCAGATGAAACCTTTAAAACCAACCAATTTAAAGTCAAACTAGATGGGGTGATTGATACCAATTGGGCGCAACATTATCTACATTTTGATATTACACAAACCAATAAATCGCGAGATCGTTTTGCTGGTGTCAATGAATGGAAATGGATTGGTGTAGGTAATATTTATACAGAAACCATAGATTTTTCCCCAGTAACAGCGAATGCTGGACCAAAATATCAAGTACTTAAAAGTAAACAAACTGCATTTACAGCATTAGACCGTATTGAATGGAATAAACAGTGGTCTACTTTGATTGGCGGAAAATGGATCGAGCTTGATGAACAAGCACATGCTTATGATGCAGAGGGTAAGCAGGTAATAAAAGTTCGTGATACGGATTTAGACAAATTTTTACCACAGTTTGCAGTGAGTTATAGCCCGGTAGAGTCAACAACTCTGTATGCCTCTTATGCCAAAGGCTTGTCAGATGGAAAGACAGCACCTTTGTTTGCAGAGAATGCGGCTGAAACTCTAGCGCCGATCTATTCAGAGCAATATGAAATTGGCCTAAAACAACAGATCAAGCAGTTTTTATTGACTGCCTCGCTATTTGATTTACGCCAAGACAACCAATATAGCAAGCCGATTTCAGGACTTCGCTATTTTGTTGCGGAAGGCGAACAACATAGTCAGGGTCTGGAGCTCGGACTGAATGGTGCATTAACCGATCATCTGGCCTTAACTTCATCTTTAGCCTTGACTAAAGCCCGTTTAGAAAATGTAGAAGCGGTTGAATATGGCAATCATCAGGCGCAAAACGTGCCAAAAGTTCGTTTCGCAACACATCTTCGCTATAACGTACCGAGCATTGCAGGTTTCACTGTTCTGGCAGGTGGTCAATACAGTTCCAGCAAATATGCCAACAAAGAGGGTGCTGCGAAAGTCGCAGGTTATAGTGTGGTTGATTTAGGCGCTGCTTATCAATTTAAACTAAATACGACCGATGCATTGCTACGCTTGAATATTAATAATCTGTTCAACAAGAAATACTGGCGTGATGCAGGTGAATTTTTGGGTGACGATTATTTATTCTTGGGTTCGCCGCGTACAGCAACCTTGTCATTCAATCTGAACTTCTAAATTGGCTGCTTAATCAGGTTATATTGTTATGGAAAATATAGAAATTGCAGCGTTCATTTTAAACGTTTTAGGTGTCTGGCTGACCTCCAAACAATATAAAGTCTGCTGGTTGGTGAATATTGTCGCTGTATTTTTATATATGATTATTTTTTATCGTGTCAATTTATTTGCAGACGCAGCATTACAAGCCGTATTTATCTTGATGCAACTGTATGGCTGGTATAGCTGGTCGAAGAAAAATCATGACCAGGCTATCACCGTGCAGATTGGCTATTTGAATAAAAAAATCTGGGTATATAGCCTGATTGTGGGTATTGTCGCCGGTCTGGTGATTGGCGCCTTATTTGCTCATTTCACCACAGCATCACTCCCTTGGTTGGATTCCATGTTGGCTTCTTTTAGCTTGGTGGCAAGTTATTGGGCGGCAAAAAAATATATTGAAAGCTGGGGATTATGGTGTGTGTTAGATGTGATTTATGTCGGCATGTATAGCTATAAGTCATTGTATTTAACCGCCGTGCTTTATTTTATTTTTATTCTTCTGGCACTCAATGGCTGGAGAATGTGGCGAAATCTTTATAGAGTGAAATTATCTTGAAATGACACTATTGCAAATAGAAATTTGAGGTGATGCTCTTTCCTTTAAAAAAAGTATTTATAGACTAAAAACTTTATTTGAATTGGCCGCAGCTTGAAGATGTTGCTGATATTTTGTGAAAGCTAGCTACCATACATTCAAAGCGAACCGAAGTTCGCTTTGAATGTATTTCACTTCTTAAAAGAACCCGGCTGGTTTGGTCGAATAGCTGACTAGCAAGTTTTTAGTCTGCTGATAATGATCCAGCATCATTCTATGATTCTCACGCCCAATCCCTGATTTTTTATAACCACCGAAAGCCGCATGGGCAGGGTAGATGTGATAACAGTTAGTCCAGACCCGACCTGCCTGAATAGCACGGCCTGCACGGTAAGAGGTATGCGCTGAGCGTGACCAGACACCGGCACCGAGTCCATAAATCGTATCATTGGCGATCTTGATCGCATCATCAAAGTCTTTAAAGGTGGTCACAGCCAATACAGGCCCGAAGATTTCATCCTGGAAGGTCTTCATGTCATTGGTGCCTTTAAAGATAGTCGGCTCAATATAGAAACCTTGACCCACTTCCTGACGTGCTTCACCACCAGTCAGGATCTGTGCGCCTTCTTCACGACCAGTGGCAATACAGCCCAGAATCTTGTCCTGCTGTTCCTGTGAGGCTTGCGCGCCAATCATGGTGTCAGTATCCAGCGGATGCCCGGTTTTAATCCGTTTCACCCGTTCAACGGCACGCGCCAGAAATTCGTCAGCAATACTTTCCTGGATCAGCGCACGCGATGGACAGGTGCAGATTTCACCCTGGTTCAGGGCAAACATGGCAAAACCTTCCAGCGCTTTGTCCAGATAATCGTCTTCCTGATCCATAATGTCGGCAAAGAACAAGTTTGGTGATTTACCGCCAAGTTCCAGAGTCACCGGAATAATATTTTCAGTCGCATATTGCATGATCATCTGACCCACTGCGGTGGAACCGGTAAAGGCAATCTTGGAAATACGGGGATTGGTCGCCAGTGGACGGCCGACTTCGACCCCGTAGCCATTGACGATGTTCAACACGCCCGGTGGCAAAATATCCTGAATCAGTTCAGCCAGCACCAGAATGCTGACCGGAGTCTGTTCTGCAGGTTTCAACACAATGCAGTTGCCCGCAGCCAGGGCAGGTGCCAGTTTCCAGACAGCCATCAGAATCGGAAAGTTCCACGGGATAATCTGACCCACGACGCCCAACGGCTCATGAAAATGATAAGCAATCGTATCTTCATCAATTTCGGAAATGCCGCCTTCCTGCGCACGAATACAGCCGGCAAAATAACGGAAATGGTCAATAGCCAGCGGAATATCGGCAGCCAGCGTTTCACGGATCGGTTTGCCGTTATCCCAGGTTTCTGCCACTGCCAGCAGTTCCAGATTTTGTTCCAGACGATCGGCAATTTTCAACAGAATATTGGAGCGGGTGGTCGGCGATGCTCTGTTCCATTGTTCTTTGGCTTTGTGCGCTGCATCCAGGGCCAATTCAATGTCTTCTACAGAAGAACGCGGAACCTTGGTAAAGACTTTGCCATCTACCGGAGAGATGTTGTCAAAGTATTCACCTTTGACCGGAGCGACCCATTCGCCGCCAATAAAATTCTCGTATTGTGCTTTAAAATGAACTTTTGAATCAGGTTGATTAGGATCGACGTAACGCATATGTATTTCCTTTGCTTATTTTCGTATGGCAAAACCGCTTCTACAGCTTTGGTATAAGGTACTTCTGCATCTTATTTGATTAATATAACTGGTATAAGGTTGGAAAAAGGTTGGAGCTAGCATGTTCACGATATTTTCATCCATTTTAAAAAAATAACGATTACAGCGGATGTAAATCATGAATTGTTGTGAGAATAAGGAATGATGACAAAACAAGATTTGATGGAAAAAAGGCACAATACTGATCAGCTTCGGCAAAACAGCAGTTTGTCTCCCTTACATGCAGAACAGCTGGGACAGAGTATTGCCAGCTCCTGGCAACGTTCATCCTCGGCTGAAATCCCGAAGAATCGTTTAGCAGCACCGCTGACGGATTTAAAAAAGACCACTTCTTCCTCAACTTTAGCCCAAGCCCTGCAACATTGTGCTCAGGATTTAAAACATATTGCCGAGCAATCTTCTATGGTGCTGGCGGTCGGAGATATCGGCAGCACCATCATTTGGGCAGCTTCTAGCCCACAAATGCAAAGTGCCGCAGAAAGTGTACATTTTATTGAAGGTGGGCAATGGCGCGAAGAGCTAGTCGGAACCAATGCATTGGCATTATCCTTAAAAACTCAACAATCCAGCTGTGTCTTTTCCAGTGAACATTACATGTCCTCCATTCATGATTGGGTTTGTTACGCTGCCCCGATTATTGATCCCTATTCAAAACAGGTCTTAGGTGTCATTGATCTGTCGACTACCTGGCCAAAGCATAACAGTTTAGCACTACTAGCTGCGGAGCGCTGTGCTACGATCATCCAGTCGGCTCTACTAGAATGCCAGAAGCAGCGCCTGTTTATTCGAGCTTTTTCAGTACCTCAAGTGCTGTTTAATGGCAAGATGCTGGTTCTGACTCCTCGACAGATTGAAATTCTGACCATTCTAGCCTTATGTCCGCAGGGTCTGAGTCTAGATACATTGCATCAAGCCTTATATGGCGAGCGCAAGGTCAGTATGGGTACTTTAAAAGCAGAAATGTCACAATTACGCGATTTATTAGGTGGTATGCTGGGTTCCAGACCCTATCGTTTATTGGCGCATGTAGAGGCTGATTTTTTAATGACAGAGCAATCTTTAGATGCTGGGTATATCGATTCAGCCTTGAAATTATGTACCGGCGTATTTCTGGCCAAAACAGAAAGTCCATTTCTATGCGCCTGGAGAGATTGTCTGGAATCACGCCTGAGCGATGCCATTTTCAAGGCTAATGAAACCGATGTCTTGCTGAAACATGTGGCACATTTTCCTGAAGCGATTGATGCTGTAGAACGCCTGATTGAACTGATGCCCAAAAACCATCCCGTTCATCAGACTCTGTTAAAATATAAAAATCTTTAAAGCTGATGTAACTGTCGGTACAAAGCTAAACAGTTAAAATAGGAATATTCTGGAATATTAAGTATTATCCTTGCTTACTGTGAGTTTACTTATTAATTTAGACTGAACCTGATCCTAAAATTTTTATCAGTGGCTACCCAGTTTGCCGTTTGCCTAGATGCTTGATATCAGCTACGCTCACCTTCATGTCATTTGAAGGACGCGCAGTTTATTCCTCAGGGATCAAATATAATCGTAAGATAATACGCTATGAAATTTTATTTGTGGCTAGAACGGGCTAAAAAAATAGTGGCATTTTTCTACCATGGGATTAATGTCGATATTCATAATGAAGGGGACTTCATAAAAAAGAAACACCCCCCGCTTTTATCCTCTTATGAAGGCAAAAGGATCAGCCAGGAACAGGAAAATGCATGTCTGCTCTTGGCACACTTCCTCAGGAAGTGAAACAGGGGCTGTTAAAAATGTAAGTCAGATGCTTGGAGAGAAGACTTACATTGAGGCACTACATCGCCGCTTTAAAAATATCTACCACTTGGGCATGGCTGGCTTTACGTGGATTGGTCAGCATGCAGGCATCTTTTTGTGCATTTTCCGCCATGATGGCCAAGTCAGCTTCTTTTACATTCAATTCCGTCAGCCCAGATGGAATACCAATTGAAGCCGAAAGCTGACGAATGGCGCCAATCGCTTCATAAGCTGCTTCAGTTACGGTTAAGCCTTCTGTATTCACCCCCATCAATTGGGCAATTTTGGCATAACGTTCAGGACAAGCAATCAGGTTAAATTCACAAACATGGGGGAGCAGAATTGCATTACAAACACCATGCGGCAAGTTGTAGAAGCCTCCGAGCTGATGTGCCATCGCATGCACATATCCTAAAGAGGCGTTATTAAAGGCCATTCCGGCAAGATATTGAGCATAGCTCATGGCATCCCGTGCTTCTAGATTATCCCCATTCGCCACTGCGGGACTGAGCCATTCACTGATCATGGTGATCGCCTTTTCTGCACAGGCATCAGTGATGGGATTAGCAGCCGTAGATACATAGGCCTCGACCGCATGTGTCAGAGCATCCATCCCTGTTGCCGCAGTCAGGCCGGCAGGTTTGGCCAACATCAGTTTAGGGTCATCAATCGCAATGAGTGGTGTGCAACGCCAATCTACAATCGCCATTTTCACATGGGTATCGGTATTGGTAATGATACAGAAACGTGTCATCTCCGAAGCCGTCCCTGCCGTGGTATTGATTGCAATCAGTGGTGTCATCGGAACGGTACTTTTATCAATCCCTTCATAATCACGGATATGTCCGCCACCTGCAGTGACCAGACCGATGCCTTTGGCACAGTCATGTGATGAGCCCCCACCTAACGATACAATAAAATCACAGGCATTTTCATTATAAGCTTCAACTCCATGATGCACGTTAATATCAGTTGGATTGGGTTCCGCACCTGGGAAAATATAACTGTCAACACCTGCCTCTTTCAAATAATCTGCAATATCATCTGCAACACCAAATTTAAACAGGCCAGCATCAGTTACAATCAGTGCTTTCTTGGCGCCTAAATTTTGTGCTTTTATCCCGATTTCTTTAGCACAGCCCGGACCAAAAAGTGAAACGCAGGGAATATAAAAACCGTTAGTTTGATCTGCAATATTTTTAAAAGCCATGGGGTGATTCCTTCTACCATTGATTGATTATTTTATCGGTGACCCTCACCGTAATATGAGTATTGGATGAAGCTAAAAAGAATCCTACCTACCAAATACCTACCAATTTAAATTTCTGATTCTAGCCAAAATAATGCATTTGAGGTATTTAAAAGCAGATTGGCAAGGTTTAGCAGATACTGGGTAGATTGGTTTAATAAAGGGCGTGTGAATAGCACACTAGGCTGTTTACTACTTTCTGATTTTAAATAAATACTAAAATGCTTTATTCATTTTTAAGATAAAGATAAAAAGTACGGGGCTTAGAAATACCCATAGAGCCACAAAGCTGATACTGTAGCTAAACCGGGTCCGTAATAAAACCATTACGACGAATAAGAAAATACCTGCAGCGAATTTAGTGTACGTAGGAAAATTCGCTAAAAAAGCGTACCGAGATTTTCGGGTTTTTAGGATCTGCTTTGCACTTACCGCATAAAAACCAAAACAGCTTAGCCATAAAAGCCCCATGATTGCGATCCATATCATATGGAAGACTCCTGCTGTACGGCTTTCAGTTTGGTCTGGATTTTCTTAATAGCCTTTTGCTGAATGGGCGTAATTTTCTGGTGTAACAATAGGGCAAGCAGTGCCAAGGTCCATAACATCAGATCAATACGCAAAAAAGGCCAATAAGTCGCAAAAGAATCAACATATTGCTGGGAAACTAAATAATAAATATCAATCAGGGGAATTATAAAGGCAGCACAAATCAGAAGTTTAAGCTGCATTCTCCATATATCTTGCTGTGGGGTTACACATGCCAGGATAAAACTGCCAAGCCAGATAGAGAAAAAACTATAAATTTCATAATTTGGTGCACCTACAGGAATACTGATAAAACGATTCGCATAGAGATATCCCAGCATGGCAAGCGGCAAGCCAATAATTATGGTGATATTCAAGCGGTTCACTAAATAGTGTCCGAGATGAAACCGCACTGATTTTTTCTGCATCTGGCGTTTCAGGCTCCACAGCAGCAATCCGGATGCAATCATTGCGCAGCCTAATATGCCGGAGAAAAATAACCCTAAACGTAAAACAGGTTCGGCAAAACGTGCCATATGTAAACCATACATGCTGGCATTTAGTGTGGCAATTGCACTTTCATTTCGTGTATTTTCAAGCAATTTTCCGGTAGCAGCATTTAAAATAAGCTGTGCCTGATTTCGTGTAATGGAATGATCTTTGAGCTGAGTTAAGGTTATGTGTGCCAGCTGGGTATTGGGCTGCTTGACCGTGATATTGTCAAATTCCGCATATCCCCAGTGTTGCTGTGCCGTGGTGATAAAATGTTGAATTGGCAGCATCTGGGTTTTCACAGGAACTGAGTGGGTGGCTGATGTATTGATTGTGCGAATTTCTTCAAAATATTGAAAGGGATTGTCTGGATAAAGTTTTTTCATACCGGAAGGCAGCACGATATAAAAGAAAATCGCCAACCCGGTAAATGTCATGGTCAAAAAGAACGGCAGGGCAATCACTGAACTGACATTATGAAAATCCAGATAAGAGCGCTGTCCTTTAAAGGCTCTTAGGGTAAAAAAGTCTGTCAGGATTTTTTTATGGGTAATGATTCCTGAAATCAGAGTCAATAACATGATAAAGGCAGCAATCGTCACAATCAGCCGACCAATGGTGTAGGGCATACCATAGAGCTGAAAATGAAAATTATAGAAAAAATCTCCCCCTTGTGTGGCTGAAAGCTGTAATTCTTTTCCTGTCGAAGCATTCAGGGTTTTGACTTCATAGCCACCATCCGCTTTTTGCCAGTAGACTTTATTCACCGGTGAGTCTTGATTGGCGACTCCGATATACCAGTTTTGGGCGTCCGGTGCATGCTGCTGTAAATAGCTGTAAGCAGATTTTAAGGCAGTTTCCTGATTGACTTGCATTGTGGCAAATTCAGGCTGCATCCATAGACTGATTTCATGTCGGTAATAGGTGACCGCGCCTGTTAAAAAGATCGCAAAGAGTAACCAGCCAAAGCTTAAACCCAGCCATGAATGTAAACATGCCATGGATTGACGGACAGATTTATGCATGGTTTAACCTATGAAGCGGGAGAAGAGAAATAAAATAAGTAAAGGAATCAGGCTATAGATAGAAAGCTTTTTTAAACTTTGGATACAGAAGATTCCAATCACAAAACAAACATAAAAAATCAGGGCAGTAAATGCAGCCAAATAGACAGACTCAGCTTTAGGCAGAAAAGCCTGTAGAAAGTAAGCCAGATCGAGTGCGATTAAATAACTGCACAAGTAGCCAATGCCAAAGGTCATGCCTAAGCGATAGAGAATGGCAAGTGGCTGCACTACAACAGACATCATATTTGGCCTTGAATAAATCTATACTGATGAAAATCTAAAAACTTAATAAACAAAACTTAAAGTCGTTACCAGATACTGTTTTTTATAGGCCTGCTGATTCAATTTTCCTGCCTTGTCTGCTTCTTTGCCAACTTCAATGACATATTGACCTTTCCATGGCGTGGCGATCGTAATCTGGCCTTGGCCGTTGGTGGTGTATTTTTTTAGCCAGAATTGCGGGGAAAAGACTGTGACTTCAACATCCGCAGCAGCTTTACCCTGATACAGTACCGTAAATGTATTGCTGTTGATCTGGGTCGGGACAATATCTAGTTCTGACTCTGCTTTCAAGTTTTGTCTGCCGGATTTGGCATGATAGCTCAACAATGATTCTCCATAGATCAATTCATGACTGAGCTGGACATCTGTCTGGCCTTGGGTCGCATAAAGCAAATGATCTTGTTGCATTTGAGGACTAAAGCTTTTTCTAGACTGAACGGCCTTTGCTTGATTAAAAGACTTCAAGGCACCTTGCTGCGTTTCTTTAAGCTGTTCACTATATTCACCAAAGAACGCATGAGTCTGCTTATCTGTATCACGTTCCAGCCAAAGCATATGCGCCTGAGCTGAAAGTGTCATAGACAGTCCGAGGGTCAGAGCGATCATTTTTTTCATTTGTTTTACCTGTTTTTGTGTATGTAGTGATGATTTAGCCCTGAACATGTCGTCAAGGCTAAGTTTGAAAATCAGTATTTAAATTTCACAGCAACGCTGTAATTTGCTGGTGCACCATAAAAACCTTGCTGATTCGGGAAATTGAACAGATATTTTTCATTGGTCAGGTTATTACCATTGGCTTGCAAGGTCATATGCTCATTCAGCTCATAGCTGGCCATTAAGTTCACGAGCGCATAAGCATCCTGCTCAATGATTCCAGCTTTCTGGGTAATCACTCCATTGGCGGTTGCTTCAGGCACATCTAGATAGGTCTGATCTTGCCACTGCACACCAAGGCCCAGTTTCAGTTTTGGAAGTTGCGGCACCTGATAGGTAGTTAAAAGATTAAAAGACTGGGTTGGATTGAAGGTACGCGCATCACCGCCATTGATCAGATCTTTCAGGCTAAACTGGGTATAACCAAAGCTTAAGTTAAAATGGTCGGTCAGTTGTCCCGCCAAGCCAAACTCGTAGCCTTGGGAACGCAGGTTACTGACCTGAGTTGTGCGTAAAGTCGGAATACCATCAGAATCACGAAGCGGATAATTACTTTGCTCCGTTCTGAACACAGCCATGGTGGCGGTAAGCTTGTCATCTAGCCAAGAACCTTTGACTCCGACTTCATAGCTTTCACCTTCGATCGGTTTGTTAATGCTGCCATCATCTGCTCTGGTGGTTTGCGGACAGAAAATCGAGGTATAACTCAGATAGCCTGTATATTCAGGGCTAAAGTTATAGGTCAGACCGGCATAGGGTAAAACTTTATCTTCATCATAAATGGTGTCGGTCCCATAACTGCTACCACTGCTTTCAGCCTGAACATAGTTCGCACCTAAAAGCAGTTTCAGATCATCATTCAGATGCAGTCGGGTCGCAGCATAAAGGCTCTGGTTCTTCTGCCGGATATGCATTTCACCACTGGTTTTCGACATATCCCAGCTTGGTTCTTCGGGTGTAAAACTGGCTAAATCTGTGGTCAGCGGATTGACAAAGCTGCCAGCATAACCCAATTCATCCAGACGATTTTTGGCCCAGACATAGCCCAATGAGGCTTCATGGCGTTGTCCCCAAAGCGGATAGGTGCCGCTAAAACTCAGGCTGGCTTGTTGTTCTTTATTGTCATCAATATACATGCCTGGGTAGAGGAAGATGCCTGAAGTGCCATTTGCGCCAGGTTTGCCGGACAGAAACAAGAGCTTTGAATCGCGTTGTGTACGTTTTTCATCATAGGTCAGTTTGGCTGTCCAGTCGCCACCCAGTTTTTGTTCAAGCTCGGCAAAGTAGCTTTTAATATTGCTATCCCAGTGGGCCCAGCTTGGACTGTAATTATAATTCCGTGAGTAACTGAGCTGCTCGCCTTCAGTATTGATCAGTGGATTAGAACCCCAATTGACACCATTCGGCTTGTGATTGGTTTCGGTATAGCCAGCAGTCAATAGAGTTGTGTCAGTTACATCTGCCTCCACAACAGCACCTATGCCGTTCTTTTCCAGTTCATAACGATCCAGATAACTGTCGCCTGTTTGTTGATAGCCAAATACACGACCTCTGACTTTTCCATCTTGGGTGAGAGGAGAGGATACATCTACTTCATAGCGCTGCGTATTCCATGAGCCATAACTGGCATTAAAGGCTGTTTGAAGGTCGGATGTCGGGCGTTTGCGAATCATATTAATAGTTGCGCCGGGATCGCCAATTCCATTATTTAAGGCATTCGCGCCTTTGACCACTTCTACACGGTCAAACAAAAAACTGTCTGGATTATCATTATTATAATTATAGCCTTCGAGTGGAATACCAACGCCATCGACTAAAACATTTGAAATCTCGAAACCTCGGGCAAGGTAGGAGGTCCGTTCCGTTTCCTGATTGCTGACGATAATGCCAGGGGTATTGCGCAGTACATCCCGTGTATTATCCAAAGCAAAGTCATCCAGCTGCTGGCGGGTAAGGACATTGACTGTTTGCGGCGTTTCCTTAAGTGGAATATTCAGTTTTGAGGCGGTTGACGAGTTTTGGATGATATAGGCTTTACTCTGTTCAGAGCTGAGCTCACTCTGTTCTGATTCCGCTGTAACGGTAATCGTCGGTAATTGCTGAGTATCATCGGCAAAACTTTGTTGTGTAACTAAAATCGAAAAACTGAGTAAAGATAGTTTAAATGATGAAGGAACGGTAGAAGACATTTTAGTTGATGTAAATGATAATAATTATCACTAATGTTATTGTTTAAATATTTTTAAAGCAATCTTAAATTTAACAGGAAATATGAATGAAAAATGGGTTAATGATAGGTAAATCTACAAATAAAACTTTGATGTACGGAGTAGGGAGGACAATAAAATATCCCTATTAAAAAAGATGTTATTACCTTACCTTTGTGTTCCTGAACGGCTTTGCTGCACGAATACCTAACACTATGATTTAATTATATTTATTTTTTATTAAAATTTTATAAAACCCCTTAAAAATCAGTATCTTGCAAAATATTTATGCAATAAAGCCACGAAGAGATAAAGCTTACCCTGTGCTGTTTGCATCTCAGCGATGTCGATATGAAAGTAACCATTGAAGCGCTTCCTGTCAGGGCGATCACCTTGTACCTTAGGCAGTCGTGAAATACCATGCCGCTGCAAGCAGCGGTATAACGACGAGCGTGTCAGATAAGGAATACTTGGCTGCAATGCATAAAGGCAATCGTCTAGCGGCAACAAAGTGCGTTTTTGAAAAGCAACAATTGCCGTCTCATCTTCAGGCGATAACACGCTTGAGCGAGGATTCTTTGGCCCGGTTGTAAGATAAACCAACCTTGGTAAGAGTCACCAACATAAGATACACTAAATAACATAATTGGTATGTTAGTAAACTCTATATATAACAGTTATATAGAGTTTTTATTTTGTGTGGTGTAATTTAATGTAGGGTGGGGTAATTTGATTTTTGGTCACTAATTTATTGTGATAATCAACAATAATAACCAACATACACATGCTTAATCTAAAGGTATTTTACTGACTGGTATAATTTTATGATGAGAGGGGTGTTGCCTGGGGCTACGGTTTCTGTTTTGCTTTTTGACGTAACACGTACAAATGGTAGAGTTGCAAAAAACATTACCAATTTCAGATAAAGATTTTAGATAGCCGCTTAGCTTACTGAATAACTAAAAATCCTCAGCATCTTTAATTTATTAAGATGAGTATTTCTCATCTTAAGCTGAATTTATATCGTTTTACTCACTTTCTTATTCACGTTTAAATATAGCCATTCAGAAATTTAACTTTTTATAAAATTTTTAGGTGGCAATCTCCATGAGTACAGCATTTGAGTGTTCAATTAAACGTATCCGTTTTGATGAGAATTATACACCAGCAGAAAACACACGTTTAACCACAAACTTTGCCAATTTGGCACGTGGGGAAAGCCGTGAAGAAAACTTGCGTCGTACCCTTGCGATGATCAACAACCGTTTTAATAGCTTGGCAACCGTTGATAACCCGAAAGGTGATCGCTATTCACTTGAGATTGACATTATTTCTGCGGAAATTGATATTGAAGGTAATGGTCAAACTTTCCCATTTATTGAAACACTTAAAAGTGTTGTGATTGACCATCAAACAGGTGAGCGTATTGAAGGCATGATCGGCAATAGCTTCTCATCTTATGTGCGTGATTACGACTTCAGCGTGGTATTGCCACAATTGGGTTGTGGTGTAGGTGAAAAACCTGAAGATTTTGGCAATCTACATGGCAAGCTTTATCAACATTTAGTCAATTCAGATGTATTTAAAGCAGAATTTAAAAAACAACCTGTCATTTGCTTAAGCGTTTCAACCTCTAAAACGTATTTCCGTACAGCCAACGTACATCCTATTTTGGGTGTGGAATACAAAAATGATGAATATTCACGTACCGATGAATATTTTGCCAAAATGGGTTTACGTGTACGCTACTTTAAACCAGAAGGTGGTAATGCACCATTAGCATTCTATTTCGCTGGCGATTTAGTCCGTGATTATACTGATTTTGAATTGATCAGTGCTATTGCGACCATGGAAAGTTTCCAACGGATCTATCGTCCTGAAATTTACAACACCAACTCTCCTGCAGGTGTGGTGTATCAACCAAGTCTAAGCTATGGCGATTATTCACTTACACGTGTGGTCTATGACCGTGTGGAACGTGGTGAGCTTGCAGTTAAACAAGGTAAATGGACGGAAGAAAACTTCATTAAGCCTTATCAAGACATTTTAAATGAATGGGCTGCAAATTTCGAAGTCGAAACAGCTGCTTAATCCATTAAATTGATAAACAGATTTACGAATTTAGACAAAGAAGATTAGACATGGCGCTTACACAACCGAAACTTTTACTCCCAACTTCAACTGCGGGTAGCTTGCCAAAACCGTCTTGGTTAGCTGAACCTGAAAAATTATGGTCTGCATGGAAGCTTGAAGGCGAAGAATTATTAGAAGCTAAACGTGATGCTTTGAAATTATCATTACATGAGCAAGTCACTGCAGGTATCGATATCGTGAGTGATGGTGAGCAAACCCGTCAGCACTTTGTAACCACGTTTATTGAACATCTTGAAGGTGTAGATTTCGAAAAGCGTGAAACCATGCGTATTCGTAATCGTTATGATGCAAGTGTACCTTCAGTTGTGGGTGAAGTTTCTCGTAAAAAAGCAGTGTTTGTAGACGATGCGAAATTTTTACGCAGCCAAACCAGTCAGCCAATTAAATGGGCGTTGCCTGGTCCAATGACCATGATTGATACACTTTTTGACGGACACTACAAGAGCCGTGAAAAACTGGCTTGGGAATTTGCCAAAATTTTGAACCAAGAAGCTTTAGAACTTGAAGTAGCAGGCGTAGACATTATCCAATTTGATGAACCTGCGTTTAACGTATTCTTTGATGAAGTGAATGACTGGGGTGTACCAACCTTAGAACGTGCACTTGAAGGTCTAAAATGTGAAACTGCAGTTCATATTTGCTATGGTTACGGCATTAAAGCCAATACAGATTGGAAACAAACTTTAGGTAATGAATGGCGTCAATACGAAGAGTCATTCCCGAAACTACAACAATCTAAGCTCGATATTATTTCACTTGAATGCCAAAACTCACGTGTACCAATGGATTTGATTGAATTGATCCGTGGTAAGAAAGTGATGGTGGGTGCCATTGATGTAGCAACTAGCAAAGTTGAAACTGCAGAAGAAGTGGCGAATACCTTACGTAAAGCACTTCAATTTGTTGATGCAGATAAACTCTATCCTTCAACCAACTGTGGTATGACACCACTTTCTCGCCAAGTTGCACGTGGCAAGCTTGAGGCTTTAAGCGCAGGTGCTGCCATTGTTCGTAAAGAGCTAGAAGCTTAATCAAACGTAGTCTCGTGCGAAGCAGGGGCAAATTATTGCAAGATGATTTGTTCTACTTAAAGCACGAGCACGTGATATGTACATTTGAGATGAAAGAGATGATTGAAGCAACAGACTTTAGAAATGCAATGTCTTTACTCACCACAGCAGTGAATGTTATTACGACTGCGAGTAAAGCAGGTATGCATGGATTTACTGCATCTGCCGTATGTAGCGTGACGGATACACCGCCAACGTTATTGGTCTGTATGAATCAATCCTCCCGTTCACATGCCCATTTTGTTGAAAATAAAGTCTTGGCTGTAAACGTACTAAGTACTCAGCATGAACAGCTTTCAAATGCTTTTGCTTCAAGTAAATTCAGTTCTGAAGAGCGTTTCAACTTAGGTGAGTGGAGTGCGTTGGAAACTGGTTCACCTATTTTGCAAGATGCCTTGGTCAGTTTTGACTGTGAAATTCAGGACATTCAGCAAGTGGGTACACACAGTATTTTCATGTGTCGTGTGCTTCAAGTTCAACAAAGCGATCAAGAAGAAAGCCTGGTGTATTTTAACCGTGCTTATCATCAAGTGGGTCAGTTGGAACACGCTTAATTCAACGCCTTAATCCTTTCATTTTTTAAAGTTAGTCTATTGTGGAACTTATAACCTTTTTAGTCATCGGTGCTTTTGCTGGTTTTGCAGCAGGGCTGTTTGGTGTCGGCGGTGGTACGATTATTGTGCCACTGCTTTTTATTGTCTTTACTCAAGTGGGTTATGACCCGATGTGGTTATGCACCTCGCATTAGGCACATCTTTAGCAACCATTGTTGTTACTTCGATTAGCTCATTGATGGCGCATCATAAAAATGGGGCTGTGATTTGGTCGGTATTTAAAAATCTAGCACCACCCATGGCGATTGGTTGCTTTTTTGGGGCGGGTATTGCAGGTTTGATATCAGGATTACATCTACAAATCATTGTTGGCTTATTTCTGATTTGGGTTGCCTATACCATGTTTACAGGTGCCAAAAAAGTAATTGATCCAACGAAAAATTTACCTTCATCAGGTCAACAAATTGCTGCTGGTAGTGTGATTGGAGTTGCATCAGCAATCTTTGGGATTGGTGGCGGTAGCCTGACGGTTCCGTACCTGAATCGCTATGGTGTGGTCATGCAGAAGGCGGTTGGAACATCTGCGGCATGTGGACTCCCCATTGCTGTTGCTGGTGCATTAGGTTTTATTATTTTTGGTATAAATGCTGAGATTAATGTACCTAATACCATTGGTTATGTGCATATTTATGCATTTATTGGCATTAGCATCATGAGTTTCATTACGGCTAAGTTTGGTGCGAAGGCGGCACATGCTTTATCACCAGCAATGTTAAAGAAATGCTTTGCAGTTTTATTGGTCATTGTAGCAAGCTTCTTCCTTGTGAAGGGATTAATTTAATATTGGACTTCGCATAAGAGATTTTATGCTAAATGTAATTTTAAAGACTTATTTCATGACTATATTTATTTACTAAATTTAACCAGGCTTTTGTTGCATGAGAGATCTCTAATCCTTTATGCCAAGCCATATGTAATTGCCAGGTCATATCATCACTATTGAACCGTACCGGGTTTGTCGGAGACTTTTTTATTTAAGTTAGGCCACCTGACCTAACGGGTTAATCTTATCATAGTACATTGCTTCAAACTCAAAAGGCGATACATAACCCAGTGCACTATGTACACGCTTTTTATTGAACCAATCTACCCAGTTTAGTGTCGCAAGTTGTACATCTGCTAAACCTTGCCAATCTGCTTTTAAATATTCAATCACCTCTGTTTTGTATAAGCCATTCACCGTTTCAGCCAGAGCATTATCGTATGAATCACCAGTTGTACCGACTGATGCTCGTAAATTTACAGCTTCTAAACGATTGGTATAGCGAATAGAAAGATATTGAACACCTCTATCGGAATGATGAGTCACATTCTTTGGCATGCCTCGATCGTGCAATGCTTGCTCAAGTGCATCGAGTACCATATCTGTATTCATCCGTGTAGATACTTTCCATCCAACAATTGCTCGTGAGAACACATCAATAATAAAGGCGGTATAGACCCAGCCTGAATTTGTTTGAATATAGGTAAAGTCAGCAACCCACAAGTGATTAGGCTGATCAGCTCTAAAATTCCGTTTCACCAAGTCAGGTGCTCGTTTTTGGTCATCTCGGCTACGGGTGGTTTGTTTATTCTTACCTCGCCAAACACCTTGTATACCTAGCTTTTTCATTAATCGAGCAACAGTACAGCGTGCAATAATATAGCCTTCACGTTTCAGTTTTTGCCAGACTTTACGTACACCATACCGACCTGAACTTTCCTTCCAAATTCGTTTAATCTCCTCAGCATGATACAAGTCATGTAAATCTCGCTTTGCTCGATGTTCTGGATTTTCACAGAGATCTAGAGTCCGGTAATAGGTTGAAGCTGCGATCGGTAAAATCCTACAAATCGCATCAACACCATATAAGTCTTTATTGTTATGGATGAAATCCACCATTATTTGTGTGGGCGGTCGAGCTCCGCCTGGGCGAAAAAAGCGGCTGCTTTACGTAGAATTTCATTGGCACGCTTTAATTCTTTAATTTCACGTTCCATTTGCTTCATTTTTTCTTGATCAGATATCTGTTGTACTTTAATAGGATTTTGCTGATCTAAATGCTTTTGATGCCAGGCACGAAGTGTTTCAGGAGTACAACCAATCTTAGGCGCAATTGCTGTGATTGCAGCCCAAGTAGAAGGATAATCTTTTTCAGATTCAATCAATAATTGAACCGCTCTTTCTCTGATTTCAGGGGTATATTTTAATTTTGTCATCGGGATAGTCTCTCAGAATATTGACTCTCCGACAAACCCGGTACGGTTCACTATTGAAGTATATTTTTTTTAAGTTACTAAATTTTCTACAGTAAATTTCTGGAAGAATAGCTATGCCCATATTTGCCTCTACCATTTTTACTATGAAATCCCATTGGCTACTTTTACAGACAATATTAGGTTCAAATCCTGCTTTTTGAGCTTCACTTAATATGATGGGGGTTAAACTGAAATCATCTGTATAAAATAGACCTCTTGCGAAAGTCGTTATTACAAGTTCATTCGGTTTACCAGTGCAGCGATTAAGTTAGCCACTGATGTATCTGGCTGCTGGCATTGCTGAATAAGTTGATGTTTAAATTCAGCCGTGAAGGTTCGACGGGGCTTTTTTAGCATTGGTGTGCTGTCTATAACTGTCTTTAAATCCATAAATAGGTGTCCACTTAAAGTTTAGTGGACACTATCGTGGTATTCATGAGTGAGGAAAAGTGGGGCTCAGCGGATGCTTACTTTCATCTTGAGAGAGTTGGGTGTATTTCTTCATTGCGTGCTTTCCAATTGCGAGTTGAAAAAGTCTAATGATTCTACGAATACACCTAACTTTTTCACCTAACTACAAATGTGTCGCACTTGTGATTTGAATCCGCTATTTTCAAAATCTGTCTTTCAGCTCGTTATGCAACAAAGCCGAACCGAATTAAAAATAGGAATGTGCTTCAGCTGATGCTTGCTCATTTCTTTATTTTTAGTAATTGAGGTGAACATACTGTCAGTACATGGTAGTTATAAGTAACGTGTAACTTTGTTTGCACAAAGATTTGAGTTCTGCCAAGTGATGGATTGATTTGTACTTAAAATTTTAAGCTTATCCACTTGCTTTGCAAGCCACTACACTTTATTTACAATCCTATGTTGTGGAAGTAAGGGATCTTGTACTCGCCCAGTATGTTCAACTTGATTATATCTAAAGGACTATTAGGCTTCAATCAAATCAATTTTCCAATTATTCGACTGAATTAACACATTTAAATCACGTAATTTAAGACTAATATCATCAGCTTGTTTTTGTAATGATGAAACTGGAATAACTTTATGCCACTTTATTTCCCGCGTACTATAACGATCAGATTCACGAGATGTATTACTTATTGCTGCAGTTAGGGTTTTGTGCTGTTCTACAAATTCATCACGCAAAGACAATAAAGCAAGTAGAGAACGACCATCATTTAATTTTGTTAAAGCATTAGTTTCATGAATTGCATAACTTAATTTTTGAAATTCTTGAATTAAAGAAAATACTTGTTTTAATAGTTCATTAGGATCTTCAGATGGTTTATCACCATCTTGTACCAATACATTTGCATTGATACGTTGTTTTAGTGAAATAATTTTTTTTTGTTGATCACTTCGAAGTAAGAGAGCTTCTGCTAATTTCATTTTTCACCTATTAACCAATTAGAATTAAGTTTTAAGCAGCTAAGTAATTTCACAAATACTATATCCTCATTCTTTAAAGATCAAAACAATTGATTTTTTATAATTTTCAGAGGTAGAAGTCTTATATTTTGTCATTAGTCGAAGCTCAGAATTAAGCTAAAGGCCTTTTTCAGATGCAGAATCCTTTATCTGATCCTAGACAGTATTGTGGACAGTCGATCCCTCTAAATTCTTACAATATTTTTGTTCAAAGGCTTCAGGACTTAACCAGCCATTTGCAGAATGTCTTCTGATTCGATTGTAATAAATCTCGATATAGTCAAACAAGACAGCATTCGCTTCTTTTCGAGTGGCAAACACACGCCATGGATTACATGACCTTTCAATGTATGAAAGAAGCTTTCAGTCACTGCATTGTCCCAACATGAGCAGTGTACTGCGCAAGACTGCGTGACATACTTTGAATACAGTTATTCGTCAATAATAGTGCTCTAAAAGCACGACTACAGTACTGACTGCCTTGGTCAGAATGAACCATAACTCCTGTTGAATAAGCTTTTCATGCGCCAAGGTTGGTCCGAAACCATGCAGTTGATCAGAAACAATATTGAGGCACTTGAGTCTGAGTTCTTAAGAAAGCCTGGAATTGCTGGTTTGGCCACGACCCGTATGGGCTAATGCAGCTGGACCTTGAACTTTGTATTTCTGCAGTAAGCGTCTGACCTGACATTCTGAAATATGAAGTAGAAGTAGCTGAGCAGCCTGGGATTGAGTTATGCGTTGATCGCAGATTTCCTGCAAGACCGACAATCGTTTAAGTTCTTTATCCGACATAGTGATCAGCATCTATATTTTATATCCAGTCCATGGTGATAAAAACCATCATAAACTAGACATTTTTATTGGTGAGAATATAGACATTTTGAATGGTGAGTAACATTTCAATTTCGTATAATATCCATTATGTTAAATGGGTGGATTATTTTCATTAATGATCCCAAAAGCTTTTCTCCATGCCTGAGGGCTGGTGCCATATTTTTCACGAAAATTTTTTCTAAATGACACGGTATTATTAAAACCTGAAAGCTCGGTTATCTTTTCGATAGACAAGTTTGTCGTTTCTAAAAGTTCACAACTTAATCTGATTCTTTCAGTATTCAGCCAATCGACTAGGGTCATGCCTGTCGCTTTCTTAAAATGCCGTGTGAACGTCCTGCGTGTCATATGTGTCCGTTCAGCGAGGCTTTCAATATTATGTTGTAAAGCTAAATTCTTTCTTAAAAAATCAAGTAATACATTAATTTGTGCATCTTGGCTCGATTCTGCGACTGGCTGTTCAATAAACTGAGCTTGCCCACCTTCACGGTGAGGCGGGATCACCATTACTCTAGAGACTTTATTCGCAATTCGTGCATTATAGATTTCACGTACCAAGTACAAGCAGCAGTCTAACGCTGCGCCTGTTCCAGCAGAGGTTACGATCCTTTGGTCCTCTACATACAGGGCGTCATTATCAAGCTGAACCTGTGGAAATCGTTCACTAAAATCTTGTTCAGCCATCCAGTGCGTAGCTGCTTTTTTATGGTCAAGCAGCCCTGCATATGCCAATGCATAAGTTCCATAGCATAACCCTACAATTCTAATTCCAGTCTGATATGCACAATTTAGGGCATTGATAAGTACTTCTTCAGGCTCATGATTAAAATCATCCCATCCAGGAATAATAATAAGATCCGACTCTTTAATGAGTTCGATCCCCCCATCAGGGATAATCATCATAGACTGTTCTGTTTTTACGGGTTGGCCATCTATAGAAAAAATTTTCAGATCAAATAAGCGTTTATCTTCAATCCTGATATTGAAAATGATATGGGGGATAGAGAAGTGAAATGGATTTATATTGGGATAAACGAACAATCCAATCACTGGTATAGCCATTCGGTCTACCTCTCTAAAATAATAAATATAGCATGTTGTCCCAATAGTTTCGATGATTGTCCTTAAAGACAATTTTATTGCTTAATTTTTCCTATCATGATTCGAGTATGACTAAATGATTGGATCTGGAACATGAATAAAATTTTAAGTAGCTCTGTTATTGCACTCTCTCTGGCAATGGCTTCAGTCCATTTATATGCGAATGATAAGGTGGTTCAGCTAGATACTTCTAAAGTTACGCATATACAAGAAATTCGCAATGCAACGATTAAAGTAACCTATGCTGATACGACTTTTTTAATTGACCCAATGTTTGCTAAAAAAGGATTCTATGAAGGTTTTCCTGATACTCATCGTAGCTATTTACGGAACCCATTAGTCGATTTGCCTATCAAGCCCGAAACGATTTTAGAAGGTGTAGATGCGGTAATCGTGACCCATACCCATTTAGATCATTGGGATGATGCAGCACAAGCGACTATTCCGAAAAACATGCCGTTGTTTGTACAGAATAAAGAAGACCAGAAAATCATTCAGTCACAAGGCTTCAAAGATGTTCGTGTATTAACTCAAGCGACCTTTGAAGGGATTAAGCTCACTAAAACTGGTGGTCAACACGGTACTGATGCCATGTACCGTATTCCTAAGCTTAAAGCTGGATTAGGTGAAGCAATGGGTGTGGTATTTGAAGCTGCTGGCCATGAAACTGTTTATGTGGCAGGAGATACCATCTGGCGTTCTGAAGTTGATCAAGCGATTCAAACATTTAAACCTGATGTGATTGTCTTGAATACAGGTAACGCCTTGGTTGATGGCTTTAAAGAATCCATTATTATGGGCAAAGAAGATACTTATCGTGCAACTCAGAAAGCACCAAATACTAAAGTGGTTGCTGTTCACATGGATGCAATTAACCACATGTCAGTAACACGTGCTGAGCTTGCAGAGTACGTAAAAGACAAAGGGATTCAAGATAAGGTTTTAATTCCTATTGATGGTGAAACGCTTTCTTTCTAAAGAAACTTAAAGAAGTGGAATACTTCCACTTCTTTAAAATCCTAAGCAGAACAAAACAAATATTAGTTAAGTAAAGGAATAGATATGTCAAAATCAGCTTTATTAGTTATCGACTTACAAAATGAATATCTACCTACAGGTAAATTACCATTGGTAAATATTGAACAAGCTGCTGCTAATGCAGTGAAAGTAATTGCGAAGGCCCGTAAACAGGGTACTCAAGTGATTCATGTCCAACATATTGCTGATGCTGAATCTCCTATATTTGAACCTAGCTCAAATGGTATTGAATTTCAGGACACAGTTAAGCCGCAAGAAGATGAATCTGTGATCATTAAAAATCACATCAATGCGTTCTTAAACACGAATCTCAAAGAAATTTTAGATAGCAATCAAGTGACTGAGTTAGTCGTGATTGGTGCTATGAGCCATATGTGTGTTGATGCTGCTGTTCGTGCTGCTTCTGATTTTGGTTATAAGGTAAAAGTTATTCATGATGCTTGTGCAACACTAGACTTGGAATTTAATGGCGTTAAAGTACCTGCTGGTCATGTCCATGCAACATTAATGGCCGCTTTTGAATTTGCATATGCTCAAGTGATATCAACTGAAGATTATGTTAGTTAAAGATTAAGATTTTCTAAAATTAACATAATACACCTTATACGTAATGCTTGTGTTACTCACCATTCAAAATGTCTATATTCTCACCAATAAAAATGTCTAGTTTATGATGGTTTAAACATCATGGACTGGATATGAAATATAGATGCTGATCACTATGTCTGACAAAGAAATTCAACGTCTTGCTGTTCTGCAAGACGTTCGAGATCAACGTATTACCCAAGTCCGTGCTGCTGAAATCCTCAATCTTTCAACCCGTCAAATTACCCGGTTATTACAAAAGCTCAATCAAGATGGTGTCTCAGGTATGGCGCATGCCAGTCGTGGTCAACCAGGTCATCGTCGCCATGATGATTTATTAAAATCAAAATGTCTTTCCATTATTTCTGAACATCTGCTTGGATTTGGACCCACCTTGGCCCATGAGAAGCTCAGCAGCATATTTGACCTGAATATCCCGGTAGAAACGCTTCGGCGCTGGATGACTGCAAATGACCTCTGGATTCCGCGATCCAAGCGCCTTAAACGCCCATATCAGCCACGCTATAACCGTGATTGCTTCGGTGAGCTGATCCAGATTGATGGCTCATATCATGACTGGTTTGAAGGTCGAGCCCCCAAATGCTGCTTGTTGGTTTATATCGATGATGCCACTGGAAAGCTGTTGCATCTGCGCTTTTGTGAGGCGGAAACGACCTTTGACTATATGCTTTCAACCCGAGCCTACATTGAACAATACGGTAAGCCTCTGGCCTTTTATAGCGATAAACATTCGGTATTCCGAATGAACCAGAAATCGAGCCAGGACAGCGAGATCACGCAATTTGGCCGGATTCTGAACGAGTTAAACATTGATATTATCTTTGCCAACTCACCCCAGGCCAAAGGTCGAGTGGAACGTGCTAACAGGACACTTCAGGATCGTCTGATCAAGGAGATGCGTCTGGAAGGTATCAGTTCGATTGCCGAAGCCAATGCCTGGCTACCCTGCTTCATTGAGCAGTTCAATCAGAAGTTCGCCAAGTGTGCGAGAAACCCAAAGAACTTGCATCGCTCTTTAACGGAATCTGATGCTGAGCTGGAGGATATTTTTACCTGGCAGGAACCGCGTAAGGTCACTAAGAACCTGACCATCACCTATGACAAGTGTATCTATATGCTTGAGCCAACAGCACTGAATCATAAGCTTGTTGGGCAATACATTTCATTTCTGGAGTACCCGGATGGAACTATCGCCATCATGTATGAGGGACGGAAGATCAACTATAGCGTCTTCAATAAACTGGCTGGACTACAGCAAAATGCAGTGGTTGAGAATAAAAGATTAGGCTCGGTTCTGGCCCATATCCAGCAGCAACATGAGGAATTGGAGAAACAGAATAAACGTTCCCGTCTCAAGAAAAGTATGCCGAGTCGTAAAGCTCAGAAAGCTGTTATTGAACAAAGAAATTTAAATCCTGTTCTTGACTCTTGCAGTTAAAAACAGGACATTTTAAATGGTTTATCGCATAGACATTTTAATTGGTGAATAACATATTTCTTGATAAAGTTCAGTGTTTTATGTTGGTGTAAAAAGCCCAACTCAGCTGAGTTGGTCTTTTTTAATGATTCTTCACGTTCAACGGTCAATAAATAAACAATGTTCCACGGTTTTAATAAGCCTAGGTGAACAATCAGATCAGCCCTATGGCTTAAAGGATAAATTTCGTCATTTTATTATGGCCAGTCTCAGGGTGAAGTGTGTCTAATTAACAGACTTTCGGTCTCTAAGTTTTTTGAAGCGAATATCATCGACTCAAATTTCTATTTGCAACAGTGCCAGAATATATCAAAACCTCTTATAAAGAACCGACTTGTTTCCAAGTCGGCTTTTGATGGTTTTTGTACCAATTTCTTATATCTTAAATTTATGAAATTTAATACTATTTCAATGCTTTCATTTACACATTCTTACATGATCAAGTATTTTTTACATACGTTCAATCACCATTGCCAATCCTTGACCAACACCAATACACAAACTAATTACAGCATATTTTTTTTTACTACGTTGTAATTCACGTGCAACTGTGAGAGTTAAACGGGCACCAGAAGCACCAAGTGGATGTCCCAAAGCAATTGCGCCACCATTTGGATTTACACGTGAATCGTTGAAATCTACATTTAGACCTTTTAAACAGGATAATACTTGAGAAGCAAAAGCTTCGTTAATTTCAATAATATCCACTTCATCTAAGCTCAATTCTGCACGTTTTAGTGCGAGTTTTATGGCTTCAATTGGACCTGCACCCATAATGCGTGGTTCGATTCCCATTGCAGCAGAAGCTAGGATTTTTGCGATAGGTTTACGACCGATAATTTTTTCAGCATCTTTTGATCCAATAATAAGAGCAACCGCACCATCATTTATCCCAGAGGCATTCCCCGCTGTTACAATACCACCTTCAAACAAGGGTTTTAGTTTAGTCAATGATTCAATTTGACTGTTCAAACGTGGATGTTCATCTTCAACTACATCCACAAGAGGGAGCTTCTTTCCTTGATTAATTTGTATAGGAGTAATTTCTTCATCAAAAAAGCCTGCTTCTTTAGCTTTTTGATATTTATGTTGAGATGCTAATGCAAATTCATCAGCTTGCTGACGAGTAATGCGAAATTCATGAGCAACGTTATCCCCTGTTTTCGGCATGGTGTCATCACCAAAGGAATATTCGATCTGAGGATTTGAAAAGCGTGCGCCAATAGTTGTATCAAATACTTTTATATCACGAGAGAAAGCTTGCTCTGACTTACCCATAACAAAGGGAGCACGTGACATACTTTCTACACCACCCGCAATATAAATATCACCTTCACCACAAGTAATTGCACGAGCAGAATCAATCACAGCAGCCAAGCCACTCGCACATAAACGATTCACTGTTTGAGCAGGTGTCTTAACATCTAAACCTGCAAGTAATACTGCATGACGTGCAATATTACGACTGTCCTCACCTGCCTGATTCGAATTTCCGAAAATCACATCATCAATAGAATCTTTAGGTAAATTATTTTTTTCAATCAAAGCTTTAATGACTAAAGCAGCCAAATCATCAGGGCGAACTTTTGCAAGGGATCCTCCATGTTTTCCAAAAGCAGATCGTAATCCATCGTAGATATATGCATTTAACATTTAGCCTTCCTTTAGCTGGGGATGTAATAAAGATAAATTTAAAAATTATGTAGATTTTGTTGATAACGTAATTAATGCTTTTGTCTGAAAATCAATCTCACGCTGGGATTGTATTTTTAAAAGCATCACGACTGATTAATGCTGCATACCACCGTTCTATTGCGGGAAAATCATTATTTTTTTTCACCTTAACTTTATTCCAACTATGAAAATAACTTCCCAATGCTATGTCAGCCACTGAAAAATTTTCTCCTGCAATCATCTTGTTATATTTAAGATATTCATTTAGCAGTTCTAATTTTTGCTCAAATAGTAAAATTGCTTTGGATAAGGTATTTGCATTCTGTTGATCTTTTGGAAGCTTAATTTGCAACATGATGATTCTAAAATTTGGAACCAAAGTGCTTAAACACCAATCCATCCATCTTTCAGCAGAGTAGCGACTCTCTATATCAGATAAATAAATTGATTCCTTTCCGTACTTCTCGACTAGAAATCGGAGAATGGTATTTGACTCCCAAAGTAAAAAGTCATTATCTTTCAAACACGGTACTAAACCATTAGGATTCATACTTAAGTATTCACTACTTGTGGTCAACCCATATTGCCCCCCTGCCAAAATATGCTCAAATGGTAAATTTAACTCATGTAAACACCAAATAACTTTACGTACATTGGTGGAATCTGGACGTCCCCAAACCGTAATCAAACGCACCTCTTTAACTAATCGGAATCTATTTTTTTGAATTCACTTTCAATAAATTTTGCAGATTGACTCAATATATCAACAATGGTTTCCACATTTATAAGATTGAAACGTTTTACCGACCCAACAATACTGAGTGAAATTGGAAAAGCTCTATTTGAATAAATGACTGGAACAGCAATTGCCCCTAAATGCGATTCCAACTCACCTTTTGAAAAGTAATAACCTTGCTTTTTAATTTCATTCAACTTTTGAATAAACGAGGCTTCATCTTGCGCAAAATCTGATGTAAGAAATTGTTCATTATATTTTTGAAAAATTGATTTTTGAATTTTCGTGGCAGTATTGGCTAGGATAACTTTTGGTGCTGCACCCACATATGCTGGTCTTGGTCGACCCCGTCCATATGCTAATAAAGTCGTTTCTTTACAACTTTCATGATAGATATCTAAACAATAGTCTTCATAAAATTGTGTTAAACAGCAATTGAATTCAGTCTGCTCCACAATATCTTTCATCAGCGGAATACTTAACTGAATAATAGGATTAGAGCGTTGGGCAATATAATCCATTACTGAAATACGTGGACCTAAAGTATATTGTCCCCCATACAAACGTTCTAAAAGACCATGTACCACCAAGTCTTTAATATATCGGTAACCTGTAGGCTTTGAAAATTCCAATTTTTCACAAATCGTGTCTGCATCCAAAACAGGTTGTTCTATTGTGAATAACTTCAAAATTTGCAACATATTGTTGGATGTAGACATTGTTTCCTCTGTTTAGCTAGCTGACATTAATTGTTGCATTCTACCTTCCCACTCCGCTCTTGGGCAAAAACCTGGTAGTTCCCGGGCATGATCTTCCACAATACTCATGATTTTTTGAGCATCTAATGTTAAATCTAATGGAACTTTCATTGGTTGTGAAACATACCAAGGTGTATCAATAAATAATTCTAAGCGATTCCCTTCAGGATCTGGTGCATAGAATGAGATTGCATTGCCATGGGTAATAGCATCAATATTTGGGACATTCAATGCTTTAAAATTCAAAAATAATTCTTGCAAGGTTTCTAAAGAATCTGCTTCTAAAGATATTTGATTTATCGGATTAAAAATATTTTCTTCTGGACGTCCACTTGCCAACACAATTTGATGATGTGTTTTTGGATCACGACTTAAAAACACTAATTGTACTGTACCTCGTGGTGTATCTAGATTACCTCGATCCGTCACAAAAAAATTTAACACATTAGTGTAAAAATCTTCCATTTTTTCAAGATCTTTCACATATATTCCAATATGGCTAAAGCTGAGTCCTTTCATATTTTTCTCAATATTTGATAAAAGTGTTGACACAACATTATATCTTTGGAATTATTATGTCAACCTTTATCAACTAATGATAATTATTTTAAACAAACAAGGACGACCCTTATGAAATTATTAAGTTTTAGCGTAAATGGCGAACAATCTTTCGGTTTAATCAAAAATGACTCTGTCATTGATTTAAAAAAGAAATTAAATGGCAAATTTGAAGATTTAAAAAGCTTACTTGCAGTAGAAAATTTAGCTGAAACGATTCAGTCGATTGAAAATACTGAAAGTGATTACGCTTTAACAGATATTCAGTTTGAACCAGTGATCCCTAATCCAGGTCAAATTTTCTGTATCGGTTTGAACTATGGTGAACATGTAAAAGAAACTCAACGTGAAGTTACTGAAAAACCAATGATCTTTATGCGTTTGGCACCATCACAAATCGGCCATAACCAACCTCTATTAAGACCTGTTGAAGCTGAGCAGTTTGACTATGAAGGTGAAATTGCCATTGTGATTGGTAAAGGTGGTCGTCGTATTTCAAAAGAGAATGCATGGGATCATATCGCTGGTTACTCCTGCTACAACGATGGTTCAGTACGTGATTGGCAACGACATACTGCACAATGGGGACCAGGTAAAAATTTCTTCCAGACTGGTGGCTTTGGTCCATGGTTAGTAACAAGTGATGAAATCAAAGCCAATGAAACGATGACTTTAATTACTCGTGTTAATGGACAAGAAGTGCAACGTGCACTCACCACACAGTTAATTCACGATATTCCTTCTTTAATTAACTACATCTCAACGTTTACCCCACTCAGTGCAGGTGATGTGATTGTCAGCGGTACACCAGGTGGTATTGGCTTAAAACGTACCCCACCTCTTTTGCTCAAAGAAGGTGATGTTGTTGAAATTGAAGTGGATAAAGTTGGAATACTTAAGAACATTGTTAAAAATGATGCATAAATAAGAAATGAGGATTTTTAAATTTATTTAAAAATCCTCAATAATCGTAAAGGAAATCGAAAATGGATTTACAAAAAAATTATGATATTGCAATTGTAGGCTATGGTCCTACTGGAGTCACACTTGCAAACCTATTGATTAAAATGGGACTTGAAGTTCTTGTTATTGAACGTGAACCTGCCATTCTACAACTCCCACGTGCTATTCGTTTTGACGCTGAATGTATGCGTGTTTTCCAAACGATTGGCATCACTGAAAAACTTCTTGAAGAAATTGCACCTGGTCCAGGTATGAAGTTCGAAGATGCTGAAGGTAATTTATTAATTACTTGGGAGCGGCCTACTGCAAAAGGTATCCATCAGTGGAGCTCGGCATATCGAATCCATCAACCTGATCTAGAAGCTGTCTTACGCGCTAAAATTCATGACCATAATTTACTGGATCTGAAAGTACGCCATGAAGTGTTTAAAATTGATGAGCATGCCGATGCTTGTACAATCCATTATGAAAACTTAGCCAATGGCACGTTGCACCAAGCTCAAGCAAAATTTGTGGTTGGGTGTGATGGTGCTCGCTCATTAGTACGTCGTTTGATTGGCACAACATTTGAAGATCTAGGCTTACATAGTAAATGGCTGGTAGTCGATTTTATTAGTAAGAATAATACCAATGATATTGGTGATTATAGTATCCAATTCTGTGACCCAAAACGTCCAATGAGTTATATCAAAGGTACAGGCATGCGTCGACGTTGGGAAATCATGGTTATGCCTGAAGATGATGTACAGCAACTTGCTACACCTGAAAGTATCTGGAAGCTTTTGGAAAAATATATTCGTCCAGAAGATGCAATTATCGAGCGTTCTGCTGTTTATACATTCCATGCACTTATCGCAAAAAAATGGTGTAAAAATCGGTTAATCATTGCGGGTGATGCTGCTCATCAAACCCCACCATTTATGGGCCAAGGTATGGCAGCAGGTATCCGTGATGCTGCAAACTTGGCATGGAAGTTAAATGAATCAATTCAACACAACAACCTTGGCTTGATTAAAAGCTATCACTCTGAACGTCTTTCACATGTCACAGAGTTTGTAAAAGGTGCGGTTAATTTTGGAAAAATTATTCAAAATTATTGTGAAGATGCTGAATTACAACAACAAGTGAATGAGCTGAAAAACTTCATCACTCCTACACCAAAGCTTGGTCAAGGATTTTATACCACTGGAAATGAGTTAAGTGGACAGATTTCACCACAATTTCTCCTTGTAAATGATCAATTGAGTGATGAAATTGTGGGTTATCGATATGCACTATTTATTCATCCGGAATTCAAACATCTTATCGATGATCTTCATCTCGATCATACAGAAAACCTAGTGACCTTGATTGCTGATTCCATTCCATCAAAACAATGGCTTGAAGATAATCAGGCTATTGCCATTTTGGTACGTCCCGATCGATATATATTTGGGCAAGCCAATAACCGCGAAACTTTAGAAGAGTTAATGAAGGCTGTAAACCTATACGATTTAGCAATGATTTAACTTTAATTAGGCGATTTATTCGCCTATTCCATATTGTGTTCAAAGGAAGAAACGATGGAATCAAATCAAAATAATGCATCTTTTAATGCACATGGTAAACAAGACCAAGACAAACTGAATTTTGTTATAAAAAAAGTTCATAAAAAACTGCTCTACTTTCTCTTAATTTTATTTATTTTTTCTTTTCTCGATCGAATTAATATCGGTTTCGTTGGCAAACAACTAAGTGCGGACTTAGGACTAACTGCATTAAGCTTTGGCCTAGCTAATACCATTTTTTATATCTTTTATATTTGTTTTGGTATGCCAAGCAATTTGATGTTGCGAAAATTAGGTACTCGAATTTGGATTGGATTTATCATCATTGTTTGGGGAATTGCTTCAAGTTGTACTGCCTTTGCTACAGATGAAAAATCACTCTACATCATACGAGCGATTGTGGGTATTGCGGAAGCAGGTTTTATGCCTGGCATGCTACTTTATCTAACGCAGTGGTTCCCCTCTAGCCATCGCTCTAGAGCAAATGCAATCTTTATGTTAGCTATGCCATTTACTGCAATGTTTGGTTCTGTGGTGACTGGTTTTATTTTAAATATGCATGACTTTCAAGGGCTGGCAGGATGGCAGTGGGTCTTTTTACTGGAAGGCTTACCCTGTGTTCTACTCGGATTAATTGTATTTGCTAAACTTCCAAATACGCCTAAAGAAGCAAAATGGCTAAATGAGGATGAAAAAAATATTCTCATAAATGCACTTGAAAAAGAACAGACAAATGAAAAATCTAAATCCACGGTAAAAAGTAGCTCGTTCTCTTTTATTAACTCTTCCGTTATCCGCTGTGCATTAGTCTATTTTTGTATCGTAACCACGTGTGGCATGGTCAATATATGGGTGCCTCAAATTGTTTCAACGGCTTTACCTAATGCTAGTACTGTAATGACTGGTATTGTTGTTGCAATTCCTCATCTTGTTACTATTTTTGCCCTGTTTTTTCTATGCAGTCATTCCGATAAAAAACAAGAACGCTATTGGCACACCTTTATTCCAATGCTGTTAGGCGGTATAGGTTGGCTCATGGCAGCATATCTTCAGATAGGAAGCCTACAACTGATTGGTCTATGTCTAGCATGTATGGCAGGTTTCAGTACCATGGGTATTTTCTGGGCTTTTGCTGATGAAAGCCTTGATAACAGTGCCAAATTCCTAGGGATTGCGTTTATTAATGCTGTTGGTAATTCAGCAACCATTGTTAGCTCATTCTTAATCGGCTTCTTAAAAGATCTAACTCAATCATTTGCAACAGGCATGCTTTACGGCAGTACTTTAATGTTTATTGGAGCTGTCATCATGTTGAGTTTTGCAATGAAGAGAAATCATCAAAGAAAAAAATTAGCAAATGGAATTTATATTAATGAATAAAATCACACCTTCAATTGTGGATTTAATGCAGAACATCAAAGATGGTTCGACCATTCTAATTGGCGGATTCGGTACCGCTGGACAACCTGCGGAGTTAATTGATGTTCTCATCGAAACTGGGGCAAAAGACCTCACGATTGTTTGCAATAATGCCGGCAATGGTGATTATGGGCTTGCCAAATTGCTCAAAGCAGGTTATGTCAAAAAAATGATCTGCTCCTTTCCACGCCAAGCTGATTCTTATGTATTTGATGAGCTGTATCGTGCAGGGAAAGTGGAACTTGAATTGGTTCCACAAGGAAATTTAGCTTGCCGAATTCAAGCTGCAGGTATGGGTCTTGGTGCTATCTTCACCCCAACTGGATTTGGAACATTGTTGGCTGAAGGCAAAGAAACTCGTGCAATTGATGGAGAAGACTATGTTTTAGAGCATCCAATTAAAGCAGATTTTGCTTTAATCAAAGCGCATAAAGGTGACCGTTGGGGCAATTTAGTTTACAACAAATCTGCACGTAATTTTGGTCCTATTATGGCAATGGCAGCCGAAGTCACAATTGCACAAGTGAATGAAATTGTTGAATTGGGTGCTTTAGACCCAGAACACATCATCACACCAGGAATATTCGTACAACATGTTGTACAGCTAAATCCTGTAGAACTTAGCAAGGCAGGTTAACAATGAGCTATAGCAAACTTTCTCGTGATCAGATTGCAGCACGTGTTGCACAGGATATTCCTGATGGAGCCTATGTAAACTTAGGCATTGGTTTACCAACTAAAATTTCAAATTATCTACCCAATGATAAAGAAATTTTTCTACATTCTGAAAATGGCTTATTGGCCTTTGGCCCTGCTCCAGAAGCAGGCTCGGAAGATCAAGATCTGATTAATGCTGGCAAAGAATATGTCACCATGCTCACTGGCGGAAGCTTTTTCCATCATGGTGATTCTTTTGCCATCATGCGTGGTGGACACTTAGACATTTGTGTATTAGGGGCTTTTCAAATTTCTGAAAATGGAGATCTTGCGAATTGGCATACCGGTGCATCCGATGCAATCCCTGCAGTCGGTGGAGCGATGGACTTGGCTGTCGGAGCAAAAAAAGTTTTTGTAACGACAGAACACACCACTAAAACAGGTGAGCCCAAAATCGTTAAAGAACTGAGCTATCCAATAACTGGGAAAACCTGTGTCGATCGAATATATACGGATCTTTGTATCATTGATGTAGATGTAGACGGCTTAAAAGTCATTGAAAAGATAGAGGGGTTAACCTTTGATGCTCTACAGGCAATGACAGGTGCACCACTAATCGATATGACTTAAAAACTATGGGCTGTTTTTTTAAAGAGGAATATTAACAGCCCTAATCAAAAATAAAATGTTTTCAGGACGAAACCAATGAAATTAAATACTATCCTTATTGGGGTATTAGCATCCTATTGTCTAAATTCAACCAGTCATGCAGATTTAATTGAAGATACGACTGCTAATCTATATTTTAAAAATTTTTATTTTGATCGAAATTTTGATGATTCAAAAAGTAAAGATCTTAATAACTGGTCTCAGGCTGTAAGTTTTACTGTAACTTCAGGATATACCAGTACGCCAATTCAGGTGGGTTTAGACCTTTCTGCCCGTTATGCTTATCGCTTAAGTGAGGAAAAAAATATTATTGATAATGTTATGCCTTACGATAAGGCAAAACAAGAACAAGCTCAAGATCAACTTAAACTGGGCGCAACAGCAAAATTTAAATATGCAAATACTGAACTAAAAATTGGTGAAATCATTCCTAAATTACCGATCGTTCATACAGACGTAGCCATGCAATTGCCAACGACCTTTTTAGGAGGAATGATAGAGTCTACTGATCTTAAGAATACTAAAGTGACTGCAGGTCGTATGACCAAAGTAAGTGGTCGTAACGCCGAAGATTATTCTAAATTTCAACTCGTAAATGGGAAGAATAAAGCTCAGTCCGATGCTCTTGATTTTATTGGATTAGATTACAACTTTAATAATCAGCAAGTTCGATATTTCTATGCAAAATTAGAAGATATTTATGACCAAAACTTTTTAAGTTATGAACTGAGACACAACTTCAATACGAATAGTAATTTAAAATCTAATTTTTATGTTTTTGATACACGAGAATCAGGTGATGCTTTAGAGGGCAATATCGATAACCAAGTTTATGCAACCATTCATATGTTAAATTATGGAAATCATACACTTGGACTGGGATACAAATATGTTACTGGTGATGATGCTTTTCCTTTACTCTCTAATTGGATTCCTCAAGTCTATTCAGCCAATTGGTCTGTTGGAACCTATATGCAACAAGATGAACGATCTTGGCAAGTGCGTTACGATTATGATTTTAAGGACACGTCATTAAATGGCTTAAAGAGTACAATTCGCTATTTTTATGGTGATCATATCAAAACAGGAAATAGCCATGATGGCACAGAAAAAGAGTTTGATTTCATATTAAATTATGAATTTCAACAACCGAAATTGAAAGGTTTAGCATTTTCATGGTTATTCGCAGACTATAAAAATTCCGTATCAAAGGATTATATAGAAAATCGTTTAGGGCTCACTTATAACTATAAATTTTAGTGGTGAGTGGACTGCTCCTAGTATCCTAGACATGAGACAGCTTTCAAATAAAGCTGTCTCAATCCATATTAAAATCAGAACGAATATTAAAACACAGCAGTGAAAATGAGCAGATGCATTTTTTCTTTCCCCCCATCACGCAGGATTTGTGTTTTAAAATCGAGGGGCTGGTACTGTTGGGACAATGCTACGCCGGATTTGAAAATTTTTTGCTTGATTAACATTTCAAGTGTGAGACCAAGATCAATTAACAGGCCTTTGCCGGTCTAAACAAAGATACCGCGTTCACTCTGGATGATAAAAAATGGAAGCCTGTAGCTCCCAACTGAATTGGCCAGCAGCACCAGCGAATTGTATCTTTGGATGGAGATACTTTAAAACAGGCCCCAGCTTCACCAATGATGTCGAACTACCTGATAAGAGTTAAATCCTTCTAATACAGCGTCCGCTACCAATAGAACGATATGTTTGGCAGCATGGTTTTCTGGCATGTGGCATGCTTTATTCCGAAAATAACTGGAAACACACTTGTCGTAACCAATGGTTCCCAGGGTTGTGATGCACACGGGCGTGCCAGTGCTGCTTGACACTATAGGTCGGAAAATCATAGGGTGGTTGCAGGATTTTCAGCCCGCCCCGATTGAGTAGCACACGACTGAGATAGTTCGGAATCGTGGCAATCGCATCGGTATCCTGTACCACCAGCCCCACGCCTAAATAACTGGGCAAACGGATCAGAATATTGCGGTTAACCCCTAAATTTTGTAGTGCATGCTCGAGTACATAATGCCCACCGGTTGCCAAAATATCGACATGCAGTTCTTGGCGAAATTGCTGATCAGACAGACGGTCATCGCCTAGACGGGGATGGTCTTTACTGGCAATACAGATATAGTGCTGCTGAAATAAAGTCTGCTGGTAAAAACCAGCTTCAAGTTGCGGTAAGAAACCAATCGCTAGGTCGATTTCACCATTCGACATCTTGAGTGCCGTATTCACATCAATTGGGTGGATATCCAGCCGAACATTCGGTGCATGGACTCTGAGGTAGTTTATCAGTTTCGGTAATAACACCAAGTGACTGATATCGGTCATGCTGATTTTGAACTCGTAATTTGAGGTCAACGGATCAAACGCGATGTTATATCCCTGAATGACTTTTAACTTGTTCAGCACTTCCACGACGATCGAGTCAAAACAGAAGATGATGGTAATCCACCCTAAAACTAATTCTTCGTCAAATACCGATAAACAGCCTGCCGGCTGATACCAAAGGCTTTTGCCAGATCAACTTTGGATGAATACTTCCTTTCTTTCCAGGCTTGTCGTAGGGATTCAGCTTGCTCAGGATTTAATTTATGGACACGACCTTTATATTTTCCTTGAGCAGCTGCGATCTTAATCCCTTCTTTCTGACGTTCTAAGATAATTTCCCGCTCAAATTGGGCAAAAGCTCCCATTAACTGCAGCATCAAGTTATCCATCGGAGTAGCCTGAGCAGTGAAGGTAATATTTTCTTTGACAAACTGGATGGCCACTCCCCTCTTTACGAGCTGATCAACTTCAGTAACTAAATCTTTCAGACTACGAGCGAAACGATCCATGGAGTGAACAACAATCATGTCCCCTTCACGCACATAGCTGAGCATTTCCTGAAATTTCGGGCGGGCAGTATTTTTTCCAGAAGCCTTATCAACAAAAATCCGGTCGACGTCAATTCCTTCAAGTTGTCGTCCAATATTTTGGTCAACAGAGCTCACTCTGACGTATCCCACCTTATGACCTTTCATTTTGCACTCTACCAGACGCTTATTTCTATTTATTGTAATAAATAAATTTAATATTTAAAAGTTACATGTAACGTATGGCCAATATTTATTTAAATGAGACATAAATTTTAGGGTATTTCAAATGTTACTTTAGGGTATACTTTAAAGTTACACAAAACATCTATATGAAGACTAAAGTCCAAATTAGTGTTTATGTTGGTTCAATGTATTACATTTCGTATTTTCTATTTGTAACGTAATTTCAGTAATATTATGATTATGTTTTAGAACTTCTAAGGCCTTTTGATAGAGTTGATCTGTATTGCTATTCGGAGCAACCAAATGAGCAGTTAAATGAATATTTCTTGAGGATATAGCCCAGACTTTCAACTGATGAATCCCTTCAACGCCCTCTAGCTTCAATAAATCATTTCTTAACGACTCAATATCAATCTCATCAGGAACTCCTTCAAGCAGAATATGAATACTTTGTTTTAATAAAATCCAAGTTCGAGGTAAGACCCAGAAGCCAATTAACACAGCGATTACGGTATCAACCCACATCCACTGGGTAAAATAAATAACTATTCCTCCGATAATCACGCCTATCGATCCTAGAGCATCACTAAGAACTTCTAAATATGCACCTTTTATATTTAGACTTCCTTCAGCACTAGCAGAAAGGATTTTCATTGAAATCAAATTTATGACCAAACCAATGACCGCGACAATCATCATTCCAACACTTTGAATTTCAGCAGGATTCGTAAAACGTTGATAAGCTTCATATACAATATATATTGCTACCACAAAAAGCATCACCGCATTAAACAGAGCCGCTAAAATTTCAAATCGCTGATAGCCAAAAGTTCTTTTATCATCTGCGGCTTTTTTACCAATTTTGATAGCGGCAAGAGCAATAGCTAAAGCGGCTACATCAGTAAACATATGAGCTGCATCAGATAACAAAGCCAAACTTTGGGTAATAAAAGCAGCGACAACTTCTACTATTAAAAAAGTAGTCGTTAAACCTAAGGCAACCATTAACTTCTTACTATTTTCTTCAGTAACAACCGCATGGCTATGATCATGATGTTCTGACATAAAATATTTTCCTTATTCTATTTATGATGAGCAGAGATATTGGATAACAGCCAATATCTCTGCTGTAAATCGACTAATCTATTGGATTAAGAAACTTTCTTTTCATTTATCCAACGATAAAGCACGGGTAACAGCACCAAAGTTAGTAATGTTGAAGAGATAATCCCGCCAATCACTACGGTTGCCAGTGGCCGTTGAACCTCAGCCCCTGTTCCGGTTGCCAGCGCCATTGGTACAAAACCCAGTGAAGCCACACAAGCTGTCATCAACACTGGTCTTAAGCGCAAAATAGCCCCTTGCCACACGGCTTTATGCACTGGATATTTGTCCCTTAATTCCTTAATAAAGGTCAGCATTACCAGTCCATTGAGGACTGCAACACCAGATAAGGCAATAAAGCCAATTCCAGCTGACATCGATAATGGAATATCCCTTAGCCAAAGGAACAGCACACCACCGGTCAAGGCAAAGGGTACCCCGGTAAAGACCAATAGACTTTCTTTGACATTGTGAAAGACCGCCATCAGTAAAATAAAGATAGTGATTAAAGCCAGTGGAATCACGATTTGCATCCGTGCTTTGGCTGAAGCCAAATTTTCAAACTGACCGCCATATTCTATCCAATAACCACTTGGCAAAGTGTATGCTTTGAGCTGTGTCTGTACATCAGAAACAAAAGACCCTAAATCACGCCCTTCAACATTCGTTGTAACCACAACTCGGCGTTTACCATTTTCTCGACTGACTTGGTTGATTCCTTCAATGGTCGAGACTTGCGCGACATCCGACAATAAAATACTGCCACCATTTGGAAGCTGAATAGGTAACTGGGAAACAGATGCGACACTACGGTCTTGCTCTCCAAGACGGATAACAAAATCAAAACGACGATCGCCTTCTAAAATCTCTCCCACGCTTTGTCCACCAATACTTGCAGCCACCACATCCTGAATAGATTTCACACTCAAGCCATACTGGGCAGCTAAAGCTTTATCAATCTCTACATTGAGTAAAGGCAGACCCGAAGTTTGTTCAACTTTCACCGCACTGCTACCTGCGACTTGCTGAATGATTTTCGCGATTTTTGCAGCCTCAGTATTCAAAACCTGCATGTCATCACCAAAAACCTTCACCCCCACATCACTGCGTATACCTGAAATCAGTTCATTAAAACGTAGCTCAATAGGCTGAGAAAACTCACTGTTATTGCCGGGAATTGTCGCAAGATAAGCTTCCATTCGGGTTCGAAGTGCATCTAGGCTTTCTTTTGAATCTGGCCATTCCTCACGTGGTTTCAGCATGATATAACCATCGGAAATATTCGGTGGCATCACATCTGTCGCCACTTCAGCAGTCCCGGTACGGGCAAATATAGCTTTAATTTCGGGAAAGTTTTTCAGTAAAAGCTTTTCGGTATTTTCCTGAATACGTAAAGACTCTTCCAAGCCTGTGCTTGGAGAACGTAATTGCTGTACCGCAAAATCACCTTCACTCAGCTGGGGTGCAAACTCACTGCCAATCTTCGTGCTGAGCAGACCCGTAATGACCAGGAGACAAATGGCAAAAGTTAAAACCACCGCTTTGTAATGATAGGCTCCATCCAATATCTGTTGATATCGGGTTTTGAGCCAGATCATCCAACGGCTTTCCGTTTCTTTGATCTCCCCTTTAACCCATAAAGCAACTGCAGCGGGCACAAAGGTGATCGATAAAATAATAGCTGCCACCAGTGCGAGAACAACGGTTAAAGCCATCGGATGAAATAGTTTTGCTTCTACACCACTTAAAGCAAAAATCGGCAAATACACCACCAAAATAATAAGCTGACCAAAAATAAGAGGACGACGTGCTTGGCGGGCAGCCAGAAAAACTTCCTTAAAGCGTTCACTTTGTGTGAGAGGTCGTTTTAACAGTTGCTGTGTATGGGCTAAACGCCGGATACAGTTTTCGACAATCACCACAGCACCATCGACAATGATGCCGAAATCGAGTGCACCTAAACTCATCAGATTGGCACTGATATTTTTCTGTGCCATCCCGGTTAAGGTAAACAGCATAGAGAGTGGAATGACACAGGCAGTAATCAAGGCAGCACGGATATTCCCTAAAAACAGGAACAGAATGATGATGACCAGGATTGCTCCCTCTACCAAGTTTTTCTGAACGGTTTTAATCGCCTTCTCAACCAAGGTAGTACGGTCGTACACCGTTTCAATCACTACCCCTTTAGGCAAACTATTCTGAATATCTTGAAGCTTGGCATCCACAGCTTTAGAAACAGTCCGGCTATTTCCACCCATCGCCATCATGGCAATCCCTAAAACGGTTTCTTTGCCGTTATAGGTTGCCCCACCGGTTCTTAAATCATGCCCAATAGAGACTTGCGCAATATCACCAACCCGAATTGGGCTGCCATTTGGGCTACCCAGCATGGTGTTCTCAATATCAGAAAGCCCATTGAATGTACCCGGTACACGTACCGTCAGTTGCTGACCATTGTCTTCAATATAACCTGCACCTCGGTTCTCATTATTTTGCGCTAAAGCCTGTTGCAGTTGTTCTAATGAGATATTCAGTTGCTGCATCCGGTTTAAATCGGGAGAGACCACATAGGTTTTTTCAAAACCACCAATACTGTTGACCTCTGCAACTCCCTTAACACGTTGCAGTTGAGGACGCACAATCCAGTCCTGAATCTCACGCAAATCCATCGGCGTGTATGCAGTTCCATCCGGCTTTTTCGCATTCGGATCTGCCTTCAGTACCCATTGATAAATCTCACCGAGACCCGTAGAAACGGGGGACATCGTCGGTGCGATTTGTGCAGGCAACTCAGATTGCGCCTCCTGTATCCGTTGGTTAATCTGCTGACGGGCCCAATAAATATCAGTCCCATCTTTAAAGACAATGGTGACTTGAGAGAGTCCATAACGGGATATGGAACGGGTAAGCTCCAGATCCGGAATGCCAGCCATGGCATTTTCAATGGGATAGGTAATCCGCTGTTCGACTTCAAGCGCAGTAAAACCCTTGGCTTGAGTATTAATCTGGACTTGGGTATTGGTAATATCGGGTACAGCATCAATCGGGAGTTTCTGATAGCTATACACCCCGACCGCAATCCAGGTACAGACAAAGAGCAACACCCAAATCGCATTTTGTATGGAAAACTGAATGATTCGTTCGAATAAACCTTCTGGTTTTGGCAGATCAGAATTAATGTTCATGGCCTGCCTCGTCTTTTTCTAATTCAGATTTCAACAAGAAACTGCCTTGAGCGATATACTTCTGCCCTTCAGTCAGCCCAGAAATCACTTCAAGCCATTGTCCATCACTTGAAGCCTGCCCCAATTGCACTTTCTGTGCTTTTAAGTGGACTTGACCTTTTTGTTCTGAATCTACGATGAAAATACTGTCTTCACCTTCAATACTTTGCAGCGCAGACTTTTGAATCCGAAGGGCTGATTTTGCTGTAGCTTCCGGAATCAACACTCTCACTAACACATTAGAACGCAACTCAGTAGCTTGCGCATCGAGTTTTGCGCGCACCACCAGACGCCCTGTTTGTACATCTGCCTGAGAGGTTAAGCTTTGTACAGTAGCTTTATAGATTTGATCTGAATCATTCACTTTAAAGTCAATTTTTTGCCCGGCTTGCAGTTGACCTGAGAATTGATTCGGCAAATTAAACTCAAGCCATAAATCTTTCAGCTGTTCAATGACAAAGAGCTGATTAGCCAGTTGCACATTTTCACCGACCACAATATCTTTTTGACTGATCACCCCAGAGATCGGTGCTTTAATCAGAAAACGCCCATTGTTATTGCCACTTGCACCTAATGCATTTAAACGTGCTTGTGAGGACTGGACAGTAATCTGCGCTTGACGGTAGGCATTTTCGGCACGCTGGTAATCCTGTTTGGCAGAAATCCCCTGTGACCAGAGTTGCTGTTCGCGCTGGTAATCTTTACGGGCCAAATCCAGATTCACCTGTGCCATACGCAGATTTGCCTGTTGGTCGATCAGTTCAGGCACGATTAGTACAGCCAGCGTTTGTCCTTTTTGCACGCTCTGTCCTAAAGCCACATTGACCTGCTCGACATGACCACTAAAATTAGGCGATATATGCGCTTGTTGATCGGTATTCACCACCAATTTACCTGGCAGGGTTGTCAGCTTTTCAACCAATCCTGTGGATGCAACAGCAACTTTTAAACCTTGTTCAACCATTTGTTGGCTGGTCAGTTGTATTTCGCCTTCTTCAGCATGTCCTTCTTCAGAACTATCTTCATCAGAATGTTCGGCATTTCCCTCATCATGACCATGCCCCTCAGATTCAGTTTTTTTTGAACTTAACCAAATAACCAGACTGACCAAGACCGTAATCATAATCAAAATTGCAATCATGAGAGACTGGGATATTTTTCCGTTTTGCTTGGCGTTCATTTTATCGTGCTCCCCCATTGATTAAATTTTGCGATGCTTCGACTGCCTTTTTATTCAGTTGTGTATAGGCATCCGAACGGCTAATTTCTTCATAACTTGTGCCAATACTGAGTGCCTCAGCTGCGAGGGCAGTTTGCCAAGCTTGACGTAGAATTTGTAATTGACCCAATCGAAGATTCTGCAGTTGGGTGGTTGCTTGCTGAACGTCGGTAATGGACAGTTTCCCTGCCTGAAACCCTTGTAAAGTACGGCTCTGAACTTTGGTCGCCAAAGTAACTTGTGCTGTTGTGGCATCGAACTGGCTACGTAAACCTTTGAGCTGATGCATGCTGTTGGCAATATTGAGTATTTGTTGCTTCAGCTCACGCTGCTGCTGTTGGTTCAGCAATATTTGCTGTTGCTGGACCATCGGGATCGCATATTGCTGGCGGTTGAAAATATTCAGTGGAATAGCCACGCCGATTGCCAAAGTCGTATCGTTGCTTTCATTAGGGGTTTTGCTACGTTTCATGCCTACATTTAAAGTCGGATTGGGACGTGCCTGAATTCTTAAATTTTCAATTTGATGATCCGATTGCTGAATGTTCAAGGCATAGAATTTTTCTAGCCACCCTTCAGCAATATACCGTTGCACAGTTTGGAGACTTTGCTCTGGCCAAGGGATAGCGGTTTTATTCAATTGAAGATGTGAAGATGTTTCTCCCCCCCACAAATTAGACAGCTGACGACCGGCAGCTTGTTTATTCAGCATCGCTTGCTGATAAAGTCGTTGGATTTCTAGCGCTTCAATTTGGGTACGCTCAAAATCAACCAGGGCAATACTGCCTGCCTGATAGCGTTTCTGGGCACTGTCCAGATTGGCTTTACTTGTTTTTAACTGTACTGAATAAGCAGACTGCTCAACCTCAGCAAGTGCAAATTGCGACCATGCAAATTTAACAATCAGTTGGCTTTGTGCCTTCCATAATTGCTGTTGCAATTGGATTTGTTGATTCGAGGTATTGGCAATCACCCGGTTCAGCTTACGCTGACCAAATAGATCTAGAGGTTGACTAACGCCAACATTGAATTCCTGTTCTTGACCTGAGCCAAAGCCAGACTGTTCTAAACTTATACTTGGATTCTGCCATAACCGACTTTGCTGAATATTCAATTCAGATATTTGCTGAACTTGTTGCCACAGCTTGTCTTGAGTCTGGTAACTTTGTACTTTTGCTAAAGCGGATTCAAAGCTGGTAACGTTTTCAGCATAGCTATATTGCATAGCCGCTGCACATATACAAGCAACCAAGCTATGACGCAAGAGTATAATTGATTGTGAAGACATGATTTTTCCCACTTATTTAAATAATAAAAGTGGTGGGAATGTTTTAGGCTACCCCACCATGAGCGGGGAAAATTCGGGAGGTGGGCTTTGTTGAAACAGGTCAGGAGCCTGATAGCTGTTTTTCCAATGAAATTGTGGATTCACTTTAACTTCAGAGCTTGGATGAAACACATCTACTTTTTCATTTTGTACAATCAAATGCGTCATCGATGGTAGATGATCTTGATGATCTTCACCGATTTCTAAATCGCTACTGAATGTTTTTATGTTTTCTGACTGTCCATTATGATCGTGTTGACGACTATCGCTGGCACACAAGGTATTTTGGTGATGACCAAAATGATAACTCTGCTGTGATTGAGGCTGTTGTTCATGGACACAAAAGGCCGCCGCCACATTCCAAAAGCTTTGGAACATGAACAATCCAACCAAGACTGTAATCCATGTAGTAGAACGCATCATCATAACAATCGAAAAATTTGTACCAAGTATAAGGCTTAGAGCCACTCCAAGGTCAAGCTTAATAAATTAAATTAAACATTCAATGAACACTGAATAGCCGGCACTTTTGCAAATTTACCTTGTCTCTATAAGCTCACATCAATTTCAGGTAAGAATAACAATAGATTGACCAAGGTAATGATGGATTTCTGGATAAATTAGACCAATCCCATTTATGCTCATATTCTTTAATTAACTCAACAGACCAATCAATAGAAGTTAATGATGATATTAATTTTTGCATTGCTTCTGGGTTTAACTGATTAACAATACTCGTTAAACGTGATTCATCTAACAGATGAATTGCACTGATACCACAAGAAAAGTTCATTCTAGTCTCTAATAAAATACTATTCATTATTTCTTCTATTAATACAAAAGTTAAATCTAAAAATTAGTTAATATACAATAAAATCAGAAGACTATGTTCGATTAGATAGTGGTTTAACCCTCAACTTTTGATAAGATTTTCATATAGAATTAATCATGTCAGAAGTCATAAACTGAAATTTGCAACTAAATAATCATCTATTTAACATAATGGCGGTTATGCGAAATTCCTAGCATATTAATCTTTTGTCTTATAGCTTTGTATTTTACCAATAGGTAGAATATATTCACAACCTACATCGGAAAAGTAGGTAGTTAAGAAAAAAGTTGCAGAGATTTATAAGCCTTATAGTAACGGGAGAGACTATAGGGCTTTTTATTTATCTTAATATTCATATATCTATGATAAAGTCATGATGCTCGACGATATAAAAGACCGGCTTGAAAATAGGCCGGTCTTTTAATTTAATACTTGCCCTTTTTTATGATCATTATTGATCTTAACAACTAGAGCTAAAATAAAAACCAGGAAAATCAAATGCTTTCTCATTATTAATACCTTCTTCTAATCTTTAAGAATGCCTTTTCCCACTACAAATAGATATGACATAAGGGTAGCACTGATACAAGCCATTTTTTAAATGGCCTTAGCAACTCGATAAACAGTTGCAACTCCACAATTCACTGCTTTGGCAATTTCTTCCTTAGTCATATTGCCAGCTGCTAGCAATTCTTTTATTCGTTTGTGCTTAGCCTCATTGGCTTTCTTACCTGTTGGCTTGTAACCCGAACGCGCTAAGCCCTGCTTAATACGTTCTATACGTTTCTCATTGTCCAGGCGGGCCATTGTTGCCAGGAGATCAATCAACATATTGTTGATGAGTTCCAAGATTGAATGAGTAATGCTGTCACTGGTTTGAATCATTTGGTAGGTAGTAGGAAGATCTGCCACAATTAATCGAAGTCCCTTCTCCTGAATCCTGCGCTTCAGCTCTTGAAAATCCTGTTGGGTTAGGCGTGATAATCGGTCAATACTTTCAACCAACAAGGTGTCACCTTGATTTGCTTCTGACAGTAGCTTATTCAATTCAGGTCGGTCTAACTTCGTACCACTATAGTTTTCCACGTACACAATAGTTTCTCCAAAATTCAAGTTTTGGTTTAGATCCTGAAGAATCTGCAAAGCCCTTTCTGCATCTTGATCTTTAGTTGAAGCTCGTAGATAAATACGTGTATTCATTTCTATCATTTAATCTTAATTCTATTAGATTAATGATAACACTATCATTTAATTATTACATTAAGTCTAATAATAGATATTGTATGCGATTTGGCTCGCTATCATTCAGCTATAGTTAAATAATAAAAATTATAGATAAGATATGGCAGAGTATCTTAGTTTTGACCTCTAATCAGGTTAGATCATATGTAATATAAGTATCTAAAAGTTAGGAGAACTCATGAATAATAACTACTCAAAACCTATAATAATTTATTGGATTAAAATATTGTGATCAGATACACAAAGTATATTAGGTCACAGCAACATTAAATAGTGATCCGATCCAAGCACTGAATAACATTGCGACAATTCCCCAAATCATAACCCGAACAGAACCTCTCCAGATACTTACACCGCCAGCATAACTCGCCAATGCTCCCATAATTCCGAGAGTTAAAACTCCAATCAGCATGACACCTTTATCTAAATATTGTTCAGGCAGAAGCATCATTGAAATTAAAGGAAATAATGAACCTACAGAAAATGCGAGGGCTGAAGAAGATGCCGCTAGAAATGGCTTGGCAGAGGTATGAACTGAAATGCCAATTTCATCACGAGCATGTGCATCTAAAGAATTATGCATAGTTAGTTGTTTAGCGACATCTTCAGCTAAAGTTGGTTCTAAACCACGTTGTATATAAATATTTTTTAGTTCCTGCAGTTCATGTTCAGGATGGAGTTTTAACTCACGTGCCTCCATTTTCAGATCATTTTTTTCAATATCTTGTTGTGATTTAACGGAAATATATTCACCTGCAGCCATTGAAGCCGCCCCAGAAATTAATCCCGCAACACATGTTACTAATAATGTTTGAGAAGAAGCACCACTGGCTGCTATTCCGACTACTAGGCTTGTTACAGAAATAATCCCATCATTAGCCCCTAGTACAGCCGCACGTAGCCACCCTGACCGTTCAATATAATGTTTTTCGATATGATAAGAATGGCGCACAATATAGTCCCTTGCTGTTATCAGAATGTGATGTGGTTCCGTTAATTAGACCACTCAATCTAGTTTTATAAGTGATAAATCCGCTCTAAATATTTAAATTATGCTGCCATTACTTTTGGTAAATGTCGATCATAAAATTCATTTGGTGTTGCCTTATTCAAGCTTGAATGAGGACGTATCGTGTTATAAAAATCCCAATATTCGCTACTGGAATAGAGATAAAAGAGGCTTATCATCAAAAGAGATACGGAAGTCCAGCTATAGCTGTATCATTGGTGGCAGATGTAGAGGCTAAGCGGGAGCTGGAAGTTGCTAAACCAGCCCCTACAGAAAATTATAGCCCAAGTTCTAGACCAGGATTTTGATAGGTATTCAGTACCCTAGTGAGGACTAGAACCTTAAGCTGTAGGCTAATGGTATTAAGGTTTCAACTTGCTGAGATAGCCACAGTGTACTTCATGATGTACTTACCATAGATATTCTATCTATGATCGGTGCTCTAGTGAGGACTTGAAGAGACCATCCCAGATTCTGTGTAACTGACGTTTAGATTAAATACTTACACAAAATTTAGGAAGGTCTCAAAGCGCCAACTGATCCTTATATTCACACATGCCTTTTAATGCATCATCTATCAACGCTTTCATTTTAGATAACTCTAGAATCTTAACTTCAATTTGCTTGTTTTTTTCTAGAAGCTTTTCACCCATTTGTGATTGGGTCAGGTTGTTTGTATACAGTAGCTCTGTTAACTCTTTAATCTCTTTTAAGGTAAAACCTAACTCTTTCGCCATGGAGATCATATTAAGCTGGTCGACTGTCTTATTAGTATAGTCTCTATAGCCATTAGCTGTTCTAGATGGTGGCAATATCAACCCTTCTCTCTCATAAAAACGAATTGTATCTCTGCTTAATCCGACTATTTCAGTTAATTCTTTTGTATTCATTATCGAGCACGCTCACTTAACGTTTGACTGTGGAGTAATATCCATAGTTTATAGTAGCCATTAATTAACAACAAGTAGGGTTTTTTATGGATATTAATATATTGACGGATGATAACGTCGAGCTGCGTGCAACTCTTTATAAAGCTGCTAATCCTAAAGCCGTTGTTCTAATAAACCCAGGAACCGCTACCAATACTTCTTATTATTTACCTTTTGCTAAATATTTAAGAGAGCATGGTTTCCATGTCATTCTATGGAATTACAGAGGGTTTTGCGATTCTAAAGTGAGTCATCTAAAGGATTGTCATTATCAGTATTCTGATATCGGACGGTACGACATTCCAGCTGTTATCGATACAGCCAAGCGCCTGTTCAATGACTTACCCTTGTATTGCGTAGGGCATAGCGCTGGAGGTCAACAAGTTGGCCTTGCTCATAATGCTGATCAATTGGATGCTTTAATCGCAGTGGCTGTCTCAGCAGGATACTTTAGCTATATGCCGCTTCGCTATCGTCTTAAGGCTAACTTCTTTTTCCGTTTTTTAGCACCGCTTAGTAATAAAGTCTTTAATTATGTGCCGGCTAAAAGCTTCAAACTCATGGAAGATTTGCCAGCTGGTTTTACAGAGGAATGGGGTGCTTGGTGCCGAGAAAAAGAGCTGTTTTTCTCGGATAAATTCTATGGGAAAACCATTCCTCTTGGGACTTACAAGAATTTTAATGTGCCAACTTTCGTCTTCACTGCCGATGATGATGAAATCTGTACTGAACGCAACCTGCATAATTTTTGGAAAAATGTGACTAGCGATCAACCCATCACTTTTAAACGCTATACCATTAGCAAGGGATCAGACCAATCAATTGGGCATTTTGGCTATTTTAGAAGTAAAAACACTCATATTTGGCAAGATATTTTAGAGACGATCAACAAGGTACACCATGATAAATCGTTACAAACATTGTAAAACCTTGATTTTTATTGTATTACTTAATGTGTTCTCGAGCATTTTGCACTATGTTCATAATGTGGTTCATTTTGATCACTATCCTGAGCCTGATTGGTTATCCCCTCATCTGGTAGATGCTTTTTGGTTCGTCATGACACCAATCGGTATCTACGGCTTGATCGTGGCTGTCAAAAGCCAGATGAGCAAGGGGCATTGGTGGCTTTATTTGTATGCCTTGATGGGTTTATTGTCATTACTACACTACAACGTTAAGACTGATAATATTATGACGATCACCATGCACAGTCTTATCTGGTTTCAAGCAATATGTGCTTTTTGGTTAATCGGCTATGTAACGATGTATTTTAAAAATAAAAGTGGGCATTAAGAACACTAATTGATAAAACTTTGGTCTTTATAAGAATGAGCTAACATCTTATTTATCGTTTTAAGGAATTGAAAATGAATGTTGAAGAAACTATAGCAACATGGGAAAGAGAAGAAGCACTCATTAGAGAAAAGCTAGGTGACGCTGACGTCATTCCATTATCAGACTTAACCACTCGCAGCGGTATGGACATTTTTAATGCTATGTTTGCAGGAGAGCTGCCTCATCCTCCTATTGGTCTAACGCTCGACTACACTCCTATTCATATGGAAAAAGGTATTGCCGTTTTTCAAGGGCGTCCAAAGCTTCATCATTACAACCCATTGGGTACAGTCCACGGCGGCTGGTTCTGCACGCTTTTAGATTCCGCTGTTGGCTGCGCTGTCCATACCCTTTTGCCAGCAGGAAAAACCTACACAACTTTAGAGATAAAAGTAAATATGGTGCGAGCTTTGACAGTGGCAACACCTTTAGTACGGGCTGAAGGCAAAGTCATTCATGCTGGTCGGAGAACAGCGACTGCTGAAGGCAAAATTGTAGGGCCTGATGGCAAATTATATGCCCATGCCACCACAACCTGCATCATTCTTGATGTTTAGATAAAATTTTTGATCGTTAATAGCTTTTAAACCAAAGAAAAATGCTAAGAATATAATGGATATTATATGGGTATACCCCAACGGAGATCGACATTTACCAAAAGTAATGGCAGCATAATTTAAATATTTAGAGCGGATTTATCACTTATAAAACTAGATTGAGTGGTCTAATTAACGGAACCACATCATTTTTACTTTGGAGAAACCGGACATTTCTATTTTGGGCTTACATGGTAAGTTCATATAACGTGTATTATGTTAATTTTAGATTTACTAAAACTATTTTTTGAGAACTAGGCTGTTATGGGAACTGTAAAGCTCAAATCTTCTGATGAAGTTTTTCAATTAAAAATTAGTCTTCTAGGCAGTGATCCTGAAATCTGGAGAACTATTCAAATTTCATCGGCAGCTACTTTATCTACGCTCCATAAGGCAATTCAATCTGCTTTTGATTGGGAAGATAGCCATTTACATGAATTCACGACTATTAAGCATGAAAAGATCAATAAAAGACAAAAATTGAAAGAAGTTCTACGTGTAGGTAAAAAAATTATATATACATATGATTTTGGCGATTGTTGGGAACATTTGATTACTGTAGAAAGCAGACAATCTCCTGATTTAAATAAAAAATATCCATGTTGTATAGATGGTCAAAATCATGCTCCATTTGAAGATATTGGAGGAATTTTTGGATATCTTGATATTTTAGATGCATTACAAGACCCTAAACATCCAAGATATGACGATTACATGCAAATTATCGAGGATGAAATAGGAGAGATAGAGTTTGATCCGACCTACTTTAATTCACATGATATTAAGTTTTAAACCTGATTTAACATAATGGATATTATACGCAATACACTTGTATATTAATTTTAAAATCAACAACTTAAAAATTTCACCCTGACCACAAAATGCACAAAAATTGGCTTTTGTAATAAGTTGGTGAGTTTTTAGGCGGATCTGTAACATTTTGCCAAGAAATTTGATTAATAAATGATCAATTTGGTAATCAGTGCCCATTTCATACGGATCTAGGTTCCAAAACTATCCCCAATTGCTGGGGATAAAATTTAGGCTATTTTGTACGCTTTGGCGCACATCAATCTCGGCCCTTTGCTACTACCTGGAACAGTGGAATTTTCCTATGATGAACTCATCAGGAACAGGAAGTTCCATAACATAAAACAAAAATTATAAGTTATTGCACATGGACCAGAGGGTACAACAGCACAATCAGCAACAATAAAAAACCCCGGCAGGATGCTGGGGTTTTTTATTGCCTATCCTTTCTCATTTGCAAAACAAACATAATGCCCCTAAAATATAGACTATAATCTATATTTTGGTTGTGGTATGTGGACAGTCATTACGACAGATCTATTTAATCAGTGGCTTGAACAGCAAGATGAACCTACACAAGAGAAGGTCCTAGCTGCCCTGGTTGTTCTACAGCAGCAGGGACCGAGTTTAGGCCGTCCTTTAGTAGATACTGTGTATGAGTCTAAATTTACCAATATGAAAGAACTGCGTGTTCAACATCGCGGTAGACCCTTAAGAGCTTTCTTCGCATTTGATCCCTTACGACAGGCTATTGTTCTATGTATTGCTGATAAAGGCGGTAAAAAGCGTTTTTATAAAGACATGCTGGATATTGCAGATGAACAATACCAACTTCATCTCACTACCCTAGGAGATAAATCTAATGGCTAAGACTCTGCAAGAATTGTTAGCTAGCCGCTCTCCAGAGAGCCAAGCCCGTATTCAAAAAATGGCTGATGAATTACTGCTAGAAAATCAGCTTCATCTTATTCGTGAAGAACTCGAAATTTCTCAAAAAGAGCTTGCTGAAACTTTGGGAATAAAACAGCCATCGCTTTCAGCAATAGAAAATCGTGGCAATGATCTTAAGATTTCAACCATGAAAAAGTATGTTGAGGCAATGGGTGGGAAGCTCCGTATTGATGTAGAGCTTCCAACAGGAAAACATATAGGATTCAACGTTTAACAATAAAAATGGGAGCTATAGGCTCCCATTTTTAGATTCGTATAACGTTGAACCCAACGGTAAATATTCGTGTGATCAACATTCACACCCCGTTCGGCCAGCATTTCCTGCAGTTCACGATAGCTAATGCCATATTTACAATACCAGCGCACAGCCCAAAGAATGATTTCGCCCTGAAAATGCCGACCATGGAAAGGATTCATATGCTGCACCTTTAGCTAAAACAGTCTTCAGCTTACCATTCGTGGTTATTTGCAACAGTGCCGATTTTTTGAAAAAAGCATAGGTCTAGATAATCAAGCTAGATTTTTTAAAACTCCACATTGGTCAATTGTACATAAACCATCACAAGTACCTCTTAAATCAGATAGTTGTTCAATAAGCTTTTGTTGCTTGATTATATTTTCTCTGATAGCACTGACATGTAAGTCAATTAATTCATTCACATCTGAACAATTTTTCTCAGGTTTGTCTTTATAGGTAAGTAATTGACGAATTTCATTCAAACTCATATTTAAAGTTCGGCAATTCAAAATAAATTTAATTCGCTCAACATAGCCTACATCGTAAAGGCGGTAATTTCCTTCCGTTCTTTCCGGTTCCGGAATTAAACCTTCCTTTTCATAAAACCTAATTGTTAATACTGAACATGAGGTTTTTTTAGAGAGTTCACCAATTTTTAAATGCATTGAGTTAGTATTTCCAAAGATTCTTGACTCTATAGTAACTATAGGGATTCTAATATTCAAAGTTTATAATTTTTTTAATGGGTATAATTATGAGTGGTTGTGGATGTAGTAAAGAAACACCATGCGAAGATAAGAAATCTCAACAAGAAAATCATCCATCAATTGCAGAAGCAAACAATTCAAAGAATTGTGATAATACGCTTAGCTGTTGTGGTGAAGAGGAAGAAAAAAAATCTTCATCTCCTTGCTGTAACACTTCAAACAGTTGTGAAGATACCGCTCAATCCTGTTATGGTTCTGATCCCAAAGAAAATTTAAGCACTGAAGACGTTTTAAAAGATTCGCACTACATGAGTGAATACTTAGTTCCCAAAATGGATTGTTCTGCGGAAGAACAGATGGTTCGTATGGCGCTATCTTCAATTGATGGTGTTCAAAAACTCATCTTTGATTTACCTAACCGTTCTTTAAAGGTTCTACATAATCAAAAAGATGAAAATATAACCACCAAACTTGAAGCTTTGGGTTTTGGTGCAAAGCTTGTGAAGACTGAAACTTATATAAGCAATCAACAGGCTAAGCAAACAAGTACCTACACCATTCCTAAAATGGATTGCTCTGCTGAAGAGCAAATGGTCCGTATGGCTCTTGCAGATATTGAAGCAGTTAAAGGTCTTACTTTTGATCTTCCCAATCGAAAACTGAAAGTCTTCCATAATGAAGGGATTCAGCAAATTACGGCTAAACTCGAAGGACTGGGTTTTGGGGCGAAACTTGATGAAACACAGCTTTCTTCAGGCGATATACCTAATGAACCTGATCCTGTGAGACAAGCTAAAGTACTTAAACTGTTATTAGGTATTAATGCTCTACTTTTCTTTATAGAATTCATCAGCGGTATTATTGCTGCGTCTACAGGATTGATTGCTGATTCTCTAGATATGTTTGCCGATGCAGCCGTTTATGGTATTGCGCTATATGCCGTCGGAAAAGCTGCGAAATATCAAATAAAAGCAGCCCATTTCGCAGGTTGGATTCAGTTATTACTTGCTGTTATCGTGATTGTTGATGTCATTAGACGATTCATGTTTGGAAGCGAGCCAGAATCAACGCTCATGATTGTTATTGGCCTGCTCGCACTTATAGCTAACGTGACATGCTTATATCTTATTTCTGGTCATCGAGAAGATGGCGCACATATGAAAGCCAGTTGGATTTTCTCGGCGAATGACGTTGTCGTAAATATGGGCGTTATATTTGCCGGTGTACTCGTGGCGTGGACGGGATCAGCTTATCCAGACTTAATCATTGGCATACTGGTTTCTTTATTCGTACTTAATGGTGCCCGAAAAATTTTGGCTTTGAAGTAAGAGTATCGAAAATGAATCTATTTGGCACTATTGCAAATAACCACGAATGGTAAGCTGAAGACTGTTTTAGCTAAAGGTGCAGCATATGAATCCTTATGTCTTAAAAGCATGTAATTTTTAGTATTAAAAATAGCCCTCTGTTGAGGGCTATTTAACATAAAATCTCATATACGAAATTCAGCATATTTTAAACACATAAAAATCAAATACTTGTGTTATAGTGATAATGCTCGACGATGTCGAAAAGCTGACTTGGAAACAAGTCGGCTTTTTTATGAGCGGTTTTGATAGTTCTTGCCAATAATTTTGTTTAAAAAGTAATCAATTTTGAGATTTTTCAAATTTTATCAATGCCCCAATGTCCAAAATTATCCACATTTTTTGTGGATAAAATTTAGGCTATTTTGTACGCTTTAGCTTACATAAATTCCGGCCCTTTGCGGCTATTCGGAATAGTGGAATTTTCATATGATTGAATGGTTAGGAACAGGAAGTTCCATATAATTAAAAATAAGTACCAGGATGGCGCTATATAAGACAGGCAAAAGCACAGAGACCTAATGTTCCAATAAAAACCCCCGGCAGGATGCTGGGGTTTTTTATTATCTTAAATATTTAAATCAGAGTTGGATGAGCATCCAGAATGCGAATTAAAGTCGCTGCAGGACCAGTCGGATAGCGACGGCCTTGTTCCCAGTTTTGTAGAGTTCTGGCACTGATATGCAAACGTGCAGCAAATTCAGCTTGGGTTAAGCCTGTTTTCTCACGTACTTCTTTAATATCTGGTAATTCAAGCTCAGTCACTCGGCTTTCTTTCATCTCATTGCGTTTGATGGCACCAGCTTCTTTAATCGAAGCAACTAGGTCATCAAATAAGTTGTTATCCATGAAATTACTCCTTCACTAATTGACGCAGGATCGAGGTTTCTTTGTCTGTCAGATTATCTTTCACGGACTTTGGATAATTCATAAAAAATGAGTTCTTTTCTAAATGATATCTTTAGGCTAGGTAAAAATAAAAAACCACACTTAAAAGTGCGGTCAATTTGGAGAACGTCTCAGGTCTAAAAAGAAAAAAATAGTTAATTTTCCTCTTCACAGAAATTAGTAGAGCAATGCTTTCCTGATCTTTTTATCTGTCTTATACTGCGACAAAGCATATACAGCCCAGATTGCGGCCGGAATCCACCCTAGAATCGTAATCTGAAGAAATAAGCACATCATTCCTGCAAATGGACGACCTATCGTAAAAAACAGCAGCCAGGGAAAAATTAAAGCAACCAAAAGTCTCATATTACGGTCCTACTGATACGTTATTTCAGGTGAATTAATTTTCATTGAAGGGGTAAATTAAACAATTTTCGATCACGTTCGTCTGTTAAATACTTATCCATTTGTGTAATTAATTTGGCTCTAGCCTTTTCATCATCTCCGGTAATTTTCAACAGCAGGATCCGATTAAAATCTTGCGTCTAATATCACTGAGAAAATCCACGATTTGATGCATTTGTATCATCATCTTGATTAAGCCGGTTTTTCTTGCCGAATGGCTAAGAGACTTGTTTAGGTGTACTAATCAAAGTCGTGAAACTTTGATTAAAGAATAAGCGTGGAACGTGAAAAATCATAAAAAAAGCCCGGTCATGGAAACTCGGGCTATCAACTAGGAATTACAGCATTGATTTATATAGATAATTATAACGCATTTTGTATAACGTGTATTATGTTATTTTTAGGAAGTCTTTAGAGTTATCTTTCAAGTAACTGACCTATTTCTAACCTGGTATAGCCACGTTCTTTAAAGATCAAAATAATTGCTTTTTTATAGTCTTCAGAAGTAGAACTCTTATATTTAGTTATCAGTTGATTCTCAGAATTCAGCTCAAGATCATTTTTGATGGTCAATACTTCGCTAGAGATCTTGTTAAAGATATTTAGGTTAAACATACAGGCACTCGTCATCCGTATTATAGCGGCCCGACTATAACGAATACCTGTCTTAGCTACGCTAGACACCCTTGGCCGCAAGGATTACAAATTAAGAGAAATTCCGCAAGTTTTTGTCTATTGAAAGAATAAATAATCTCCTAACTGTTATCTATTTAGACAGATATGAAATTAATCCACCCCTAACCCTTTAAACACCGCATCCACCGGATCTGCATAAAAGCTGGTCTGGAACTTGGTAAACAGTTCCACAGGAATCGTTGGGATATCTGCCGCACTACTCATTGGTAAAGCAACCTTCTTGGCACCCGCATCAAAAGCAACTTGCAGACATTCGGCAATACTTTCCACCGGTGTCACTGAACCACCCAAGCTCATATCACCCAGTACCACCATCTGACTTTGTACCGATCGTCCTAAGAGGCCAGAAGCGAAAGCCACTAAACTTGGCAGAGCAAGATGGCTGAGCGGGCCGGTATTCTGGGCACTGTTGCAAATAGAAATTTGAGTCGATGATGTTCCCTTTAAAAAGTGCTTAGAGACCGAAAACTCTATTCACCAGATAGACTTCACCCTGAGGCTGACCATAATAAAATGACGAAGCTTGGCCTTTACGTAGTGCACGCATGACTTCAATACCTTTAATTGTGGCATAAGCCGTCTTCATAGATTTGAATCCTAATGTGGCCCTGATGATCCGCTTTAGCTTGCCATGATCACATTCAATCACGTTATTTTTATACTTAATCTGCCTGTGCTCAAGGTCTGGTGGACATTTACCTTCCCGTTTTAACCGTGATAAAGCACGTCCATATGTGGGTGCTTTATCCGTGTTGATCACTTGTGGAATTTGCCACTTCTTCACATTATTTAAAATTTTTCCAAGAAAACAATATGCTGATTTGGTATTACGTCTAGAAGAAAGATAAAAATCAATGGTATCGCCACGTTGATCGACTGCACGATACAGATAAGACCATCGTCCATTCACTTTTACATAGGTTTCATCAATATGCCACGAGCTCAGATCTGTAGGATTACGCCAATACCAGCGTAAACGTTTTTCTATTTCAGGAGCATAACGTTGAACCCAACGATAAATCGTCGTGTGATCAACATTCACACCACGTTCGGCCAGCATTTCCTGCAGTTCACGATAGCTAATGCCATATTTACAATACCAGCGCACAGCCCAAAGAATGATTTCGCCCTGAAAATGCCGACCATGGAAAGGATTCATATACTGCACCTTTAGCTAGAACAGTCTTCAGCTTACCATTCGTGGTTATTTGCAACAGTGCCCTTCAGCTTACCATTAGTCGTTATTTGCAACAGTGCCTGCAGCACTTCGTGTCGTACGCCCCATCGGTATAGACAGAATCTATTCGCTCATTTGGTGGGATTTGATCCAGTAAATCACCTAGTACTTGTGAATCACTGACATTATTTGTCGTAAGCTGAACGGCACGTATTTGCAGTGTTTCAGCATCTATACCAATATGCAGTTTACGCCATTGCCGACGGTATTCAGGCTGATGTTTCTTACGCTTCCATTCACCTTCACCTAAAAATTTTAAACCCGTAGAGTCGACGAGTAGGTGTAACCCATCACGACTTTTCTGATAGCTTATCGCAATATCAATATGCTTTTGTCGTCTACAGAGGGTGGAGTACGAATATCACTGATATTCGGGGCTGCTCAGCCACAGAGTTTAATCAGGCTTTGAGCAAAGCCAGTGACCATACGTAAAGAAAGACGGAATAGAGATTTGATCATTAAACAGCATTGAATCGCTGTATCGGAATAAGTTTGATTTCGTCCGTGCTTGCCTTGTGGTTGTGCATACCATTGGGTCTTAGGATCAAACCAGATTGAAATATTTCCTCGCTTGATTAAAGCTTGGTTATACGAGGACCAATTGGTTGTACGGTAAGTTTTAGGTGCAGGCTTCTTCATCTGGAAATTATATTGCTAAAGAAGCCCTCAAGAATAGCTTTGTGCAACAAAGCCATCTTTCTCTAAAAATCTAAGATGAGTTGAATATAGCATACATTCAACTCAACTAATGAGCCGAATGTGTTGGTTAATTAGCTCATCTATTTATCTAGGACAGTTTTAGAATTTTTCCTGATTCCATCAGATCTCTAGGGGAAAAGTTATCCCCAATTGCTGTAGATAAAAGCGGGACAACTTTTAGCCTTTTTTGTACGCCCTGGCGCACAGACATTTAGGGATTTTGCGGCTAGGGGATCTGTGCTTTTTTACTTATGATGAAATCATGCAGGAACAGGAAGTTCCGGAACAGAAAACAACAACGATAAGTTCTAACACTAGGATAGTGAGGGTAGAATAGCAGCTACCAAAGATCGCACTGTAAAAAACCCTGGCAGGATGTCAGGGTTTTTTATTGCTTGGATTCTCAGACGAAATGCAACAGAGATTAATTTAGGTAGGAAGTGGGATGAGATAGTATCTTGCTTCCAGACCGACCAAAGTCAAAGTTGCACAATGAAGTGGGATTGATTAATAGCAGACAGTGGTAAATTAATTTGGAAAATTTTCCCCCGAATATCTTTTATTCCAAAATTTTTCAGGCGTGCAGTATGCATTTTTAAATACTTTTCTGCATTATCTTGACTATCAAACAGGTAAATTCCCCCTGCTTCCTGAGCATCGCTATTTTCTGTCCATATTTTCCAGATCATGCCAGCTTCCTGATTAATACTTTCTGCAAGTGTTTGATAGGCGCGACTCATCTCTTCTCCAAATGGGCCTGGCGTCGGAAAGTCTACCTGAAGAATAACAGCCATGGTTTTATCCTCTACCGTCCAATAGCAATCTTCATACTCTAGCATTTTGCTAATGATTTTAAAGAAAAATTAGTCCTAAAATTGACTATTAAAAATTTTTGAATTTACTAGGCACCGTTGATATTTACTATTTATAATTAAAACTATGAGAATAGCTTCAATAAAATTAAGTAAATTTGAATTATGATGAATGGATAAATTACGCAGAATAACTTTTAAATTTTGCCAGTGTTGATCTTTCAGCATGGTACGAGGCATATCGAATAGTGAAATTAGGTTTGAAGATTTGATTTTACTACTTCGCTATTTGTTAAGCTAAAATGTCAACACACCCTAATATTTCATGATCATCACTGGTAATTCGGTTGAGCGAAGTACAGCTGTGGCCACACTTCCGAGTCTCCATTTTTTAAAACCTCTGCGACCATGCGATCCCATCACAATGAGATCAGCCTGTATCTGTTTGGCAGTTTTCACAATACTTTCTTCAAACACTACACTTTTTAGGACTTTAGTTTCAACTTGAACGCCCGCTGCATATGCAATTTCACTTGCTTGTTTTAATACCTCTTCTGCATTCGCATAAGCTTGAATAAAGTGTTCTTTCATTGGAGCAGAGACATAATAATAATAGAAATCTGCATCTGTAAATGGATCTTCAGAAACCAGACTGATGAAGGTCAATCTGCTATCGAATACCTGAGCAATTTCGACCGCATGTTTTACCGCGGAGAATGAAACTTTTGAACCATCAACTGGTACTAAAATATTCTGGTATGACATCGATAATGCTCCAAATACGAACTTTCTATTCAGTTATAGATAACATAAGCATGTTAGCGCTTCAATTTAAAGCATTAAACAATATCAAATTTATCCGGAATACTACTTAACTAAAAAATAAGTGAATAGCTTTTTGGCTGCTATTCACCTGATGATCAAGACTGCTTAACTTGGCAAGACGTATCCCTTTTCCCTAATTAAACGTACTGCTGCATCACATACTTCTACATCATAAATCGTTCCACGTCCTTTTAAGATTTCTGCAAGCGCAACCTCTATGCCTAAAGCAGGACGGTATGGGCGATGCGTAGCCATTGACTCGATCACATCGGCCACCGTCAGAATACGCGCCTCAGGATGAATCTCATCACCTTTTAATCCTTTAGGATAACCTGTCCCATCCATGCGTTCGTGATGCTGACCAATGATTTCAGCAATTGGAATATTGAAAGGAACATCCTTGAGAATTTCATAACCAGCCTGCGCATGACCTTTCATCATTTCCATTTCCAGATAGGTCAGACGAGTAGGTTTGGTCAGAATTTCGGAAGGAATTGAAATTTTACCAATGTCATGTACCAATCCAATCTCTTCCATCTGCAGACAGCGTTTTTCATTCCAGCCCATTTCCTTGGCAATCGCACTGGCAATCAGCCCGACACGGCGTTCATGTCCCGCTGTATAAGGGTCGCGTAATTCCACCATGATCGATACGGCTTGTAACGTACCATACATGGTAGCTTCCAACTGCTCAAGCTGTCGGGCAATCTGGTCCTGTGCCTGCTTTTGCTCGGTAATGTCCTGTGCCATCACAATCGAGGCTGGCAAGCCATCATCCCAAGTGATGCGACGGCTATGCAGGGCAAATTCCCGGATCTGGCCATTTTGATGTCGGAACGGAACCACACAGGATAGGCTCGAATATTCTGCAGCCTGATCCTGCTCTTGGTTAATCAGTGCCGGTGTGTCTGCGGCCATGGTGCTAAATTCCAGAATATTATGTCCAATGAGTGCTGCAGCAGACCTGCCCAGCATATTGGCATAACTCGGGTTGACATACAGATAGTGATTGTCGCGCAGCACATACATCCCGACCACGGTTTGTTCCACCATACCCCGGAAAAGCTGTTCACTGTCTCGTAATGCCTGTTCAGTTTTGCGGATGGTGGTCAGATCATTCCAAGCCAGAATCACATCATTGCCGACAATCGCCAGTGTTCGCTGAGCAATACGCTGACTACCATCTTTAGCTAACAGAGTAATTTCAGGAAATTGCACCTGTTTACCGTTTTTTGCCAGTTGCAATGCCTCTTCCCAGTTCTGCTGCATAAACTGTCTTTGCTCTGGATTAGGCGCCACTTTTTCCAGCCAGGCTTCCCGATTTTGAAAATCTTCCAGACTATATCCCAGCCATTTTTCATAGGCCAAATTAACCGCAAGAATTCGTTCATCCTGTACGGAAATAATATGCATTGGCACGGGAGACTGCAAAAATACCTGTTGGAAACGTTGTTCCATCTGCTGAGAATAGGTCTCGGCAGTTTTACGCTGTTGCTCCGCTGAAAAACGCTCCAACGCAGAAGAAATGTCCCTAGAAAGATTTTGCAACAGTAGAATTTGCTCCTCATCAAATTCTACTTGCCTTGTAGTATACACCCCCACTAGCCCCCAGAAATGTCCATCAAGCAACAACGGGATTAATGCTGCCTGACTTATCTTTTCCTGTTTTAAGTACTGTCTCCATGCCTGGTATTCTGGTGAAACATTCTCGTCCGCGTCATTGATCAAGGAATAGGCATAGACATCTACCTCTGGACTGGTATTTTTCACCTGATGCAATGGAGTATTTTCATCTTGCTGTAAGAGAGTGCGTAAAGTGGGCATAATATTTGCGCTAATATTATGATGGAACTGAATCATCAATGGACTGTCAGCTCGATCCTCTGCTTTGATTGCAATTAAAATTTTAGCAAAACTACCCAGATTCAACAGCACCTGCTGCAACTCGGTTAGCAAATCTTGCCGATTCTGGCTATGCGCAATCACCCGGTTGGTTTCAATGAGCAGCTGATAGAGATAAGTCAACCGTGCTACACGCCTTTGTGACTGTATCCGGGTATATACATCGGTAATCTGACCGGTGATATGATCGATTAAACTCTGCTCTTCATCTAGAAAAGTCGGGGCATCCGCTGCCGGATCATACCAGATGCTTAAGGTGCCGAATTGCTGAGTCTCATTGGCAAAGACTGATTGCAAAAAAGGCATCTGAGCCGGAGGGGCTGTACCAAAAACACCCCAGTCACTATCAATCTGCAGCTTAACCCGCTCCGGAGAAGATAAGCCGGAAGGGATTGTCTGCATCACTTTGTGCAACAGCTCGCTCATGCCGGTATGGGTATTATTGCAGAGTTGATTGATCTGATTCAGACATCGCACTTCTTTTACACGTTCCTGCAGATCCTGCAGCAAAAACTGGCGATCGGTAATATCGTGTACCACCATGACCCAGACGGTTTTTTTACCCAGGCGTTCTGCAAAAGGTGCCACATGACACTCAACCGTTTTGTGATCCGGCAAGGTCAACTGGACTAAAAACTCTTGCGGAGCCTGCTGCAATCGGGAGCACACCGGGCAATCTTCGGCCTTTACCCGAGGATCATGCACCAGTTCATGCACAGAGCGTCCGCTCAATTGTGTCGCTGGAATGCCGTGCAGCTGGGCTGCCGCCAAGTTGACCTGCTGAATCATTTGGCTAGAAGTGACAATATAGGTTGGATCAGGAATGGTGTCATAAGTGCTGGCAGCCTTGGACAACATGCTAAAAGGCTCTTTAATGGTCGACTCGACCAATGCCATATAAATGAACCAGTACGAATAGACTTTCAGAATATGCCCCAGCAGATTGGCATCGGCATATACGGACACATATTGGGTAAAGGCAAATTCAGAAGCCATCATGGTCAGCATGGACAGGCTGACCCCAAACGTCAGTTGAGGCGATAAATATTCGCGGCGCTGCCAGACCAGCACCAGTGCTAACGCCAGAACCGCAATAATCAGATATTCACTGTAAATTTTAAAAGGGGTCAGGCCTTGCTCATCAACAAAGGCGGTTGGAAAGAAACCCAACATCACAGCGCTGACAATCCCCACACTGAACAGACCAAAAAACAGGTTCAATGCAAGAGGCTTGATCGCCCGTGTCAGCATAAAGGGCGCAGCGAGCATGGCAAAGGCCTGCAATAACCGGGCACCAATCCATAATTGAGTGGCCTGATTGGCACTGTCCACCGGAAGAATTTGCATGCCTTTATATAGCAGGGTGTGGAACAGGTCAATAAATCCACACCAGCCAAGCGCGATGGCAATGAAAACCACAAAATAATTTTTAGTAAAATGCCGTGACACCACGGTCACAATCAGCGCTGTGAGCGCGATAATGATTGAAATCAGTTCTGCCACGGTATGGGTAAATAGGAAACCAAAACTTTGATTGGTCCACCAGATCAGCAAGGCAAAAATCGTCGGTGGAATCAGCATCATATAAGGAGAAATAAACGACTTGAGGTCGAATACATCTGGTGAAAATAAGTCACGAGATGATTTTGGCATAAAATTCCCCAATGAAATTCACAAATAGCCTTATACAATAAGGTTATTCAAGGTTTTTTATTTGTTGAAAATTCACATGTTTATTATAACATTGAGCCAAGGTAAATATTCCGTAAATATATTCATAAAATCCTTTACTACTAAAAAAATACGCTAGATCTCTCTATGCAATTTTCATCAGTAAAGGTCTAAAAATCAACGCGTACAGTTGCGTCCTTCACGCTTGGCCTGATACAGTTTTTGATCTGCCATGCGCAATACTTCCTCTACATCGTTAGAACTATTTGGCCAGTAAGCAATCCCAATGGAAATGGTCACTATACCAATTTCTCCCATTTCAGTGAGCTCAACCGCTTTTCGTAACCGCTCCGCTGCCTGAAAAACTTTTATAGGATCTGAAGCAGCCATTAAAATAATAAACTCCTCTCCTCCCGAACGGCAGCAGACATCATTGTCTCGGAAATGATATTGCATCACGTTCGCTAGCCTTTGTAAGACAATATCGCCTTTGTCATGCCCATAGGTATCGTTCACCTTTTTAAAGAAGTCGATATCTGCCGCCAGCACAGCAAAATCGGTACGCATACGCACAAACTCTTCGATAAACAGGTTCATTCCACGGCGATTGTATAAACCAGTTAGGGGATCAGTATTCACTGATTGATTCAACTCATCAATTTTTTCATTGAAATTTTGACAGCTCAGCATCAGAGAATTTTTGAATTGATTGACTTCAAAATACGAAGGTTTAATTTCGTTGATTTTATCCTGAACATCCTGCCGACTGAGCATACTGGCCATTTTCGCCAAATGGTTTAAAGGCAGTGCAATCAAGCCCGATAAACGCCAGACCACAAAGAAAATGAATAAATAGAATAGGCTAATCCCGATTGATACCTTGATAATAATACTGTTGGCTTGAGCAAATAACTCATTAATCGGCTGCTGTGATACCACAATCCAGCTCACGCTGGGAATATGCGAGAAACCGACCAGGCTATCTATGCCTTTACTGTTCATCAGACGGAAAGCACCAGCCTGTTGATGAAGCATCGTGGTCAATCCATCACCGGTCTGGACTTTCTGTCCGATTTGCCGAGTATCGGCATGAAAAATGATCTGTCTTTGATCATCCACGACGTAAGTATAATTTTTCTTGTAGCCATATTTGGATGCCAGCATTTCACTTACCAGATTCTTGCTTTGCAGGTAAATCGTTCCCGCAATAAAACCTAAATATTTTCCTTGATCATCAAAAACCGGCTCAGAAACAATGACGATCAATCTATTGGTTGAAGACCAGTACGGTGAAGAAATATAAGTTTGCTTACGTTTAATCGACTCGGTAATACCGTGGGTTCTATGAATTTTTCTAGAATCAATTTTCAAGGTTTTTGGGGAAAATGAAATGATCCGTCCTTCCCGGTCAGCTAAAAAAACACTGTTGAAATTGCCTGACTGACTTTTGAGACGTAATATTTCGTTTCTTGTTAAATTTTCATTAGAAAAGTTTTTTCCCAACAGATTGGCGCTAAATCTTAAATTTTTTAGGATTTCTTCAAACTGATAATTAGTGTGTGCAGCAATTCTGGAAGAATATTCGGCATTCAGGGCCAAAGAATTGTCGATCAGGCGCTCTTTGACCGTATAGTTAACAAAGAATAAAGAAAAGACAAACAGACAGGTCACGCTTAAGATCGTTAGCAATAATATTAAGCTGCGCAAGTTCAAATGGAGCGCTGATAGAACCTGTCTCAATAGGTCAATCCTAAGTGTTGATTTGTGATACTTATATCATAAAAAACCTTAAATCGATTGCTTGTTTCATGAACATTAGTGTCAGCAACATAACCAACAAATTGCCTCCCTTCCATTGACCTCTTTTCACAAAGTAACTGTGATTAAAAAATACTTATATCCAAGTACCAATGCATACTTTAGGCACTAAAACAACATAATTTTCCCGAAATTACCCTTCAGTAAACATCAATTAGCCTTGTTAATACAGACGTTATGCATAATTTTCCACAAGTTATTCTTAAATAGACACTCACTACCCTTATTAATACAAAAAATTCACATAATTTGTCCAAAAATTATTCTTGAAAAAACATCTATCATCTTTATTAATGTACAAATTCTACATAATTTTTCCAGAATTATCCAAGAATAGACATTCAGTTCCATGATTCATACATAAATTTCGCAAATTTTTACCTTAGAAAATTTAACTTTTAGATCATAATTTATTTACATATATATGATTCAACATTAACTCATATGAAGTTCTTTATTTTTAATAATTATTTTGGAACTTAATAATTATCATAAGATTAATTTTTTATTCAAATAAGAAGATTGTATTTATGATTAATAATTAAATTTATAAATAAATTATTTCTTATACATATATATTAAAATTCAAATTTATTTTGAATAAAAATTAAGCAATCTATTTAATTATAAAATAATAAATTATATATAAAAAGTCTAAATAAAATAAAAATACAGGTTTTGATGTGGTAACAGCCTATAAAAATACAGGTTTTGATGTGGTAACAGATCATGAAAATACAGATTTTGATGTGGTAACAGAATTTAAAAATACAGGTTTTGATGTGGTAACAAGCTTTTTTTGATGTAGTAACATAGGCCAAGTATATAAAATGATCAAAAGTACGGACATGTACCATACACTTGATCAAGATGAAATTTATTTATTGTTTTTATGTATAATAGAAATGAATTTATTAATATTTATGATAATTAAAAGGAAGATGAAATAATATTCAGTTTTTGAATATTTAAATAAGAGTGGTTATATATTTAGTATAATTTAAATATTTTTTTTATTTTGATGAATAAATTGGATCATTATAATCATATTTATTTCCTAAAAAGATCTCTGTTAATGATTTTCATGAACTTCCCCACTCATTGAAGACAATCCACATACATCTCATTTTTTCGTACTTCTTAAATTATGAAAAGTTAGCTCAGACTACTTTAATACCACTCAACCTTATCGCCTTGATGTTCATGTTCAAACTCTCCTTAATCTATTAATCAGTCAATAAGTGCTTTTTTTGAGAAATTTCCTTGAAGAATCTTTCATCCTCTTCACATTCTGTTCACGACTTTCGGCCTAAAGTATCAGCATAGACCTAATACGGATAGCCAATATGAAACATATCAAAAAAATACTGCTAGCTACCTTGTCCTTACCGCTACTAGTTTTAGCAGGATGTAAAAGTATTCCCAGCTATTCAGGTGATTATGCAAAATCCAGAAACCAAATTCAGGGAACTGCGCTGGATCAGGCTAAAGCCCAAGACATCGGCATTCGCTTTACTTCAGCTTTTAATACTTTAGGTACACCTGCATTTATTGAACGAGCCGGATCACTCTATGCCGATCAGCTGTTTATTAACGATACCCTATCGCAATTTTCATCACGTCAAAATCTACTCCAACATTTTCAAGGGATGAACAAGCGTGTCAGTAACGTGAATGTCAAACTATTAAATACCTCCTATTACCAAGACTCTGCCTACGTGCACTGGCATATGGCCTATGACTTTAAAATGTTTGGCACGACTCGAACTATGGATTCTTTTGGTATCAGTGAAATCAAAGTCAACGGAGACAAAAAAATTATTTTCCAGCAGGATTTCTGGGATCCGGCCAATGGCCTGTATCGTTCTTTACCTTATGTTGGAGGAGCCTATTCATGGGTACTGCCATTCAAAAAGTAGTATTAAATACGGGACTACTGATGCTCTGCAGTTTCAGTTCATGGGCACATGCCCAGAATATGAATCAGTGTGGTCGTGGTCCACTTCTGGTAGCTCAGAAACAGGTTGGCGTCGCCCGTTATTATGCTCAGAACTGTACAAAACCCTGGCAAGGCCAGAATATGCAGATTGATTTTTCTTATACACAAAATATTCCGGAATGGGCTTTCAAGCGTGCAGCGACCCATTTTCTGAAGCGCAATGAGCGAGAGTCTAAACATTTAATAGTATTAGATAGAATCACCCAGCTTTATAAGCCGGTAAAACCGGGTGATCTCTATCGCTTAAGCTATCAAGCCGAGACTCAGACCCTGACCTTGATGCTAAATCAGCAGGTGTTAGGCAATCTTCAGCATCCGCTAGCACAACAATATTTTAATATCTGGCTGGGATCGCAGCCATTTAGTGCTAAATTAAAACAGCAATTATTGAATTAGTCTCTGCCGTTATGTCCAAACATTTTATCCTGATGGTCGAAGACCATTATGAACTAGCCTCTACCTTATGCGAGTTTCTGGAAGAACATGATTTTGTGGTGGATCATGCCCGCAATCTGAACGCTGCACGCCAATTACTGAAACAGCAGCGCTATCATATTTTGCTTCTAGACATTAATCTGCCTGATGGTTCGGGTTATGAACTGTGTGAATGGCTGCGTCATGACGAAGGGTTGGATTTACCCGTACTGATGTTGACGGCGCGCGATACTCTGGATGACAAACTCAAAGGCTTTAATTCCGGCACGGATGATTATCTGGTTAAGCCCTTTGATTTTAATGAGTTGGTGGTTCGGGTCAAAGCCTTAATCAAACGCTCATTGGGTGAAGTTTCCAGTAGTCGCCTGCAAATTCATGATTTGATTCTGGATCCCGCAAGACAGCAGCTGACTCGGGCTGGACAGACGATTGAACTGCCCCCGATTCAGTTCAAACTGCTGAAACTGCTGATGCGTCATTCACCTAAAGTCCTCACCAAACAGGAAATTATGCTGGAACTCTGGGGTGATGAAGAGCCGGAAAGTGATGCCTTGCGCAGTCACATTTATAATTTACGTAAAATGGTCGACAAGCCTTTTGAGCAGAAACTGATTCATACCATTTCTGGTGTAGGTTTAAAGATTGCTTTGGAAGCTTAAGTCTAAACGTACAAAGCTGAAACTTAGTTTAAATACACTACCACAATCAGACCGGTCGTCATTGCCAGATCAATCTCTGGATGGGTACTGAGATAATACTGCCGGTCAAAGAGTTCGACCCGCCAGCCCAGCTGTTTGCACAACTTCTGTACCAGTTGCAGGCCAATACCATGCCCTTTGATCTCCAGTTGCAACTGCTGGCCAGACAGCTCCTGAACTTTAGAATTATTTGGCAAAGAGATGCCGATTCCATTATCAGCGATCAATACTGTATTTTTCTGTAGAATCACATCAATTTCTGTACCTTGCGAATAATTCAGCGCATTGCGCAAAATATTGCCAAAGACCATTTTGGTCATCGATGGATACAGTTTACGTGGCTGCTCATCGAGGTCTTTTTGTAGGTCGATCTGCATGCCTTTGTTGTGGCTGACACTGTCCAGATCCTGTACCAGATTCTCCAGACATTCTGACAGCATAGTGGGCTCGGCCGTCAGGGTGTTGGTGGTATTTCGGGCGATAGCCAGTAAGGTATCGACCAGCAGCTGCATGTCTTCAATAGTATTGTGCAGGCGGGTAAAGGATTTGTTGTCACCATAGCGTGCCTGACACAGTTGCACATTGCCTTTTAAAATCGTCAATGGCGTGCGCAGTTCATGACTGACATCACCGGTAAACTCACGTTCGCGCTGAATGAACTCGCTGAGCACCTGATGATATTTTTCCAGTGCCTGCTTGAGATATTCTGCTTCCAGATTGGAGTCAGTACGGATGTCCTGAAAAGGCGAAGCCTGATTTTTCTGATGCTCCCAGTCGATATGTTCCAGTGCATTGGCCAGCCGGGTAATCGGAGAAAAATAACGCCGGGCGCGACGGTTCCACCACCACAATACGCTATACAGCACGAACAGGCTGACCATTAGTGGTGCCAGACCAAACAGCCAAACCAGCTTGTTCACGTTACTTTCGCCAAAGACCAGCAGCACATGCTGCCTGTCTTTTTCACCGTAGACGGTCATGCGCTCTTTACCATCGACAAAATGCCGATTTACGCCTTGCTCGAACTGCATGTGCTGAAACTGCACAGGGGGGGTATCATACCAGCGATAACCATACAGGTTTTTGGTGTCGGGAAGTTCGGCGGCCGGATTGCGTTCCAGCCGCTGCCAGTAATGTGACATTTCCTGTTCCAAGGCGGTGCGCAGCAAAAAGCCTTTGATCACCCAGGCACTACAGGCAATGCCGATCACCACCGACAGGGCAATGAATCCGATTTGCAGCCAGTAATAGCGGTTAAACACCTCACCCAGAGGATGATCGCGTTTGTCCCTAAACAGCTTTAACATTGATCAATTCCCCGCTGGCGCATTCGATTCATCGTTCAATTATACGGCTTTCTTTTTAAACAGAAAGTGGCCGATCATCCACTCGCGTCCATGCTCATAACCGAACAATTCGGCACAGGCCATAAAGAAAATCCGCCAGCGTTGCCACCAGATGGCCGCATCTGCGCCATAGGTCTGCTGAAACAGGGGCTGCAGCTCAGCCTGCTTTTGGTCCATATTCTCCAGCCAAGCATTTGCCGTGCGTTCATACTGGGTACCGGCCCATTGCCAGTGCTGCTCCAGCTGCAAATGCTGCTGAAAATGCAGGAAAGTTGAGGCTGCCGGCATCAGGCCGCCACTAAAGAAATATTGCGACATCCAGTCAAATTCATTTTTGACTTCAAACGGATAATGCAGGAAACGGTGACAGAAAATATGGCACCAGAGCAAGCCATCAGCTTTGAGCCAGCTGCTGATATTTTCAAACAGTTTCTGGTAGTTGCGCACATGCTCAAACATTTCCACCGAAACCACACGGTCGAAAGCAGCCGATTCCAGTTGCAGTACATTGACATCGCAGGTGATCACCGTCAGGTTTTCCAGTTTTTTCAGACGGGCCTGTTCCTGAATATACTGACGCTGGGTCGAGGAGTTCGACACTACAGTGATGCGGGCTTTGGGATAATGCTCTGCCATATACAGACTGAGTGAGCCCCAGCCGCAACCAATTTCCAGAATATCCTGTCCATCCTGTAACTGTGCACGCTGACAATAGCTGGCCAATGCTGCTTCTTCTGCCTGATCCAGTGTAGTATGCGCCTGTTCAAACAGGCTGGCGCTGTACTTCAGCCGCTTGCCCAGCACCGCCTGGAAAAATGCGGTGGGCAGTTCATAGTGCTGTTCATTGGCTTTGTCGGTCTCGATGGCAATTTCGCTGTTTTTCAGCATATGCAGCACATCCATATAACGCTGTGCCGCCAGTGCCGGGTCAAAGCGCCCTTCCTGTGCCAAACGTTTTTTGCTTAAAGTGCGAATGCCTGCGCGAATCACCGGGTCGGGCACTTTGCCGCTTTCGATCAGTTTTAAAGATTTTTGAATCATAAAGTCCATGTATTTACCTACTCTTTGGGTGGCCACGGAATAAACATTGAAGTTCGTCGTTGATAGTCTTTATAGTTGTCGCCGCGATGTGCCAGCGCCTGTTGTTCACTAAATGGAATTCCGGTGATGTAGTACAGAAACAGCCACATCAGCAGCGGATAAACCCATAATCCATACACACCTGCTGCCAGACCGAGAACCGGATAGGCAAACCAGTGCAACCATTCAAAAAAATAATTCGGATGACGTGAATATTTCCATAAGCCTTGGTCCAGGGTTTTTCCTTGGTTTTGTGGATTCAGTTTGAAACGGTAGAGTTGCTGGTCGGCTGTGCTTTCCCCGATCAGCGCCAGCAGCATGATTATGCCAGCCACCAGCACTGTAGCCTGTGTCCAGTCATTCCACTGCTGGACCGGAATATTGAGCAATTCCAGCATCGGGTAGGAAAACAGTGCCACCAGCCCGGCCTGAAACATAAAAAAGGCCAGAAAACCGAGATGCTGATAACTGCCCATGGCACGGCGCATATTGGCATAGCGGGTATCTTCCCGGGTTTCATTGGCATAACGGCGCAGCAGATGCCAGGTTAAGCGTAAAAACCAGATGCCGCTAAATACACCCAGAAATACCCGAACCAGCAGCGGTGCAGTTTCCATGACCCAAGCCGCAATGATGACATTAAGCGCAATACTGAAACTCCAGGCCACATCCACCAGACCCGCTCTGCGGTTATAGGTCACCAGTACCCAGCTACACAGCATGATGAAGACATTCAGCAAAAATAAATCCAGCAGCATATCAGTCCTCCTGTTTTATCGTGGCCTAGTAAGCACTGGCTTCAAACAGCAGATGTACATCACTGATGACGCCTTCGCGGAAACCACCCTCGCAATAGCATAGATAAAAATCCCACATACGGATAAAGCGCTCATCGAAGCCGAGTTGCAGTACCTGTTCACGTTGTTCCAAGAAGCGCTGACGCCAGCAGTGCAAGGTTTGGGCGTAACTTTGGCCGATATCTTCAAGATGCTTGAGACGCAGTTTTTGCTCGGAAGCGGACTGGGTCATGATACTGATGCAGGGAATAAAACTTCCCGGGAAAATGTAACGCTTGATGTAGTCCACGGTATTCAAGGCTTTGGCATAGCGGGCATCTTCAATGGTGATGGCTTGAATCAGGGCCAGACCATTCGGTTTCAGCAATTCACGGCATTTGTTGAAATAGGTCGCTAAGTATTGCTCACCCACGGCCTCGATCATTTCTATCGAGACCAGCTTATCGTATTTGCCTTTCAACAGACGGTAGTCTTTCAGCTGGACATCCACGCGATGGGATAATCCTGCTGCCTCTATTCGCGCGACCGCTTCATCATATTGTGCTTGGGAGATGGTAATGGTGGTGACTTTACAGCCATAATGCTGCGCGGCATAAATGGCAAAACCACCCCAACCGCTGCCAATTTCGACCAAATGATCCATTGGTTGCAGCTGCAGTTTCTGGCAAATCAGTTCTTTTTTATAATCGGAGGCCTGTTCCAGGCTCATGCCCGGCTCTTTAAATACCGCGCTGGAATACATCATGCTGGAATCCAGGAACAGCTTGAAAAAGTCATTGCTCAGGTCATAATGCTCGGCAATATTCTTACGGCTGCCATCAATCGAGTTTTTGCGGGATTTGTACCAAGTCTTTAGGAAGAATTGGCTGGCTTTCGCCAAGGTGTTCTGATTCATCCGGTCCAACACATCGCGATTGCGCGCCAGAATGCGAATCACATTGACCAGATCTTCACTGCTCCAGTAGCCGCGAATGAAACCTTCTGCAGCACCGAGTACACCATTGCGGAACAGTAGATCCATCAGGCGGCTATCATGCACCTGAATCACGGCATACAGATCACTGCTCTCTCCCACAATCCCGTTCCAGACGCCTTTAAAAATCAGCTGACCATGACGTAATTTCAGTAGATGGCGCAGTACCACCGGCAGTGTGCTTTCTTCTCCCATAAACAGTGTTTTCATAACAAGGTGTTTCCTTTTTCTTTGCGAGGATGCCGGTAAAATGGAATTTTTTTCTTCCATAAGCGAAAGGCATGCAGATAAATTCCACCGACCATCCTGAAGGGCTCAAGAACTTTCAGCACAGCATAGCGATGCTGTTGTGAAGGAACTGTGATGGCTTGCAACGAAAATTGCATGGTGGCATCAAATTGCAATATTCCCTGTTGGAACAGCTGCATATGAATCACATTGCTTTGATCGGAAAAGCTGAATCGCCAGCGGTAATCCAGCGCCATCGGCATGAAGGGCGATACATGAAAGGCCTTTTTGAAATCAAACTGGTGGCTCTGGTACGGCGTATGTTCGGTCACATTGTTCCGGCAGTCATGGATATAGACCTGACGTTCATTCCATGGCGTATTGGTAATTTCGCTGAGGATAAAGATCAGCTGGTCGGTGGCATCAAAGACCAGATAAAACACCACAGAATTAAAGCGAAATCCGAGTGTACGTGGCAAGGCCAGAACCCGGATGGACGCAGCATGCGCTAGCAGATAATTTTCCCGCTTGATCAGCAGACGTGCGACCTTCTGCCGAATCGAACCACATTCCATGGTCAGAAAATCACGTTCATCCAGGGTCAGGAAATTCCAGCGATTGCAAGACCAGAGCCAGGATTTTTCAGTAAAGCTTGAGAGCTGATCAGGATCAAAGTATAGATAGTTCAGCCGGGTCTCAAAAGCATGCGCTTTGGGCAAGAAACGGCGATGCCGGATTTCGGCAGAGGCAATCGCCAGTGGATACATTTGCATCATATCCTCCTAGGCGGCCTGCTCGGCCTGTTTTAAGAGCTGATCGACCACCCATGCAGCGCTACGGGCACCATCTTCATGAAAGCCCCAGCCCCAGTAAGCGCCACAGTATGAGGTGCGGTTCTGGCTATTGATTTCAGCCCAGCGTTGTTGTGCTTCAATCGCGGAGGCATCAAACACCGGATGTCGGTAATGCCGTTCTACCCAGATTTTTTTCGGATCGAGGGTGAAATTAGGATTCAGAGTGGCAAAGACCTGAGTCTTGCATTGCAGGTTTTGCAACTGGTTCATCCAGTAACTGAAACCATAGTGCATACCACTGTGCTGGAAAGGTGTCTGTTCAGCTGCCTGACTCGGGGTCACATGCACATGCCAGCTGGCCCACTGACGTCTGGATTTGGGCATGATGCGGGTATCTGAATGCACCACCATACGGTTAGCCTGATAGCGGAACTTGCCCAGCACGTCCAGCTCCTGCGCTGTCGGGTCTTTAAGCAGTTTCAGGCTGTCGTCAGCATGACTGGCAAAGATCACCCAGTCAAAACGCTCACTGCCCTGTGCTGTTTCAACCAGTACATCATTGGCACTACGGGATACATGGAGCACACCCGTTTTGCGGAAAATAATATTCGTCTGGGACTGAATCGCACGAACGTAGCGAGCCGATCCACCTTTCACCGTGAGCCATAACGGCCGGTCTTTCAGTTGCAACATGCGATGGTGCTGGAAAAAGCTCACCACAAATTTATAGGGAATCTGTCCAGCCTGTTCCACCGGACAGGACCACAGCGCTCCACACATCGGATAGAGATGTTCCTGACGAAAGGCATCGCTATAACCATGTTGATTTAAATAATCATCAATACTGAGCTGTGTATCGACCTGTTCCACATCCAGATCTTTATTGGCTGCATAGAAACGGAACAGATCCGACAACATCGCGCGAAAATCAGTATTAAGAAAGTTTTGAGGTCGGAACAACAGCGAGAATTTTTTTGAAGGATTGTACTGTAAGCCACTGACCTGATTATTCACCGAAAAGCCCATGTCACTGCTTTGCGATTGAATCCCTAGTTCTTTTAGCATCGAGCAAAACAGCGGATAGTTATGCTCATTAAACACAATAAAGCCACTATCCACCGCAACCTGTTCACCCTCGATATTCAGCTGATGGGTATCGGTATGACCACCAAAGTAGTTATTCTTTTCAAAGACTGTGACTTCATGCACTTTGCTGAGTTTCCAGGCAGCGTACAGACCGGAAATACCTGAACCAATAATTGCAATTTTCATGGTGATTCCTTCGATTGAATCGTGTGAGTGTCGGCAGTAGCAGCTTTTTTATGTTTTCGAGCCTGAGCGATTTTACTGGCTTCATAAATCCGTGCCGGAATGGGCTTGAGGCCCCAGACCAGTCCCAGCCAGGACATGAGTTTCAGCAAGTAATAGGTCACATCAATCTGCCACCAGTAAAAACCCTGCCGGGTACTACCAGCATAGTAATGATGATTGTTATGCCAGCCTTCGCCTAAGGTGATGAGTGACAGAAATAAATTGTTACGGCTGTGGTCATCCGTCTCAAAATCACGGCTGCCATAATGATGCGCCAATGAATTGATGCACAAGGTCGCATGGATCAATAACACCGTGGAAACCACAAAGCCCCAGACCAGCAATTGCAGGCCGGACGTCCCGAGTTGCGGCCAAGTGATGGCCAGCCATTCGCCTAGTGCATAAATCCCGCCCGCAGTCAGCAACACCACAATCAAACTAAAACGGTCCAGCCAAATCAGTTCTGGATATTTCAGCCAGTCCTTGATCACCTCTTTACGCGTAGCAAAATTATATTCATTCAGAAACCAGCCGACATGGCTATACCAAAAACCATGCGTGGATGAATGTGGGTCTTGCAAGGTATCGGTATAGCGGTGGTGATAACGGTGATGAGCTGCCCACCATAGCGGGCCACGCTGCGCACTCATGGTGCCGAGCAATACAAACAGGAACTGTATCGGGCGTGAGGTCTGAAAAGTTTTATGCGACAGATAGCGATGAAAAAAAGCCGTGATGGAAAACATGCGGATCAAGTAGAACGCGACCATAAAGCCAAGCGCAAACCATGACACACCGACCCAGAACACAGCGAAACAGGCCAGATGCAGCAGAATAAAGGGTAAAATCCGGACCCACTGAATCTTGCTATTTTCAGCCGTCAGTGTTTCGGTTGGTGTCGATATAGACCAGCTATCTATCCATCGCATCAGACTTTTCAACATGGACTCATCCTATTTCGAGCAACTGTCTTTATTCCATTTGATGAGTCTAATCAGTCAGATATGAATTTTATGTGAAGTGAAAAAAAGCCGAACTGTAAGAGACTAAGCAGTTCGGCCAAAGGGTAGCAGATTAATGCGGTAATTTGATTAACTTTGTGATGTCGTAGCCATAGTGTCTCGCAGTCTCCAGATAGGACTGATAAGTTGCTTCGTCCAGTTGTGGTTCACGCGACAAAATCCACAGGTATTTGTTACTTGGTCCACCGACCAGTGCCACTTTATATTCTGGATCCACGCGTAATACCCAGTAATGACCTTTAGTAAACGGGATCCACCTTAAACCTGGAGGTAAAAAGCTGACCTTGAGTTTACTGTTGCCCTTATTTTGCGGATAAGCCACTCCTTCAGAGCTAATCATCTCACCATTGGCAATCCGACAACTATTTAACACACTCATGGTCTGATCGGCATTGACCTCATATTGTGCAGAGATATCCGATACACATTTACGCTGAAAATACATCGGTAAATGCGAAATTTCATACCACTTGCCTGCATACTGCTGGATATCCACCTGATCGACTGCCTGAGGCGCAACCGTTTCCGCTCGAGTCAGCATGCTTAAGCTCATGAGGGTCAGTGCCGTAACCGCAAAAACTGACTTGAATAGAGTATTCATTTTTAAGCCTTGAATGATTTCAGGACTAAGATAACCCAGGTGGATGTGAACAAAGCGTGAAGACAAAATCATGTGATCTAGCAGGCGTGCTGCTGAAAAGCCCTAGGCTATTTTCTAGGTTAAAGCCATTCTTTGCTGTCATCTGCTACAGGGGTATCATGCATCACATGCTGAATCATGGCATAAGCGATACTGCCCTTGAAGGGAATCTCAGGTAACTGATCAAACTTGAAAAATTGCGCGTCGCTCAGTTCATCTTCCTGAATCTGAATCTCACCCGAGTGATACTCTGCCCTGAAGGCCATCATCAGGTTGCTGGGAAACGGCCACGGCTGGCTGGCCAGATATTGAATATTCTTGATCTGCAGGCCGACTTCTTCCTGCGTCTCACGGCGTACTGCCTCCTCCAAGGTTTCGCCGACTTCAACAAATCCAGCAATCAGGCTGTACATCTGGGTTTTATTGCGGGCATTTTTCGCCAGCAGAATTTCATCTATACCCCGGGTGATGATGGTAATCACGCAGGGATTCACCCGGGGATACTGGTTATAGCCACAAGATGGACAGACCATGGCATACTGGCTGGCGTGCTGCTGGGTGGCATGGCCACATTTGCTGCAAAAGCAGTGATTACGGCGCCACTCCAGTAACTGTACGGCACGGCTGGCCTGTTCAAACTGCGGCCTGCTCCAGACCTGCACCAGTTGCCGAATCGGGATCAGTTGATAACCCTCGGGTACTGGTTCATCTTCTTTTAGATCCCGTGCAATGACCTGGCCATTTTCCGACAGGTTCAGGTCGTGCTGCAGTCTTTCCACTTGCGGCAACTGGAAATGATCATCCACCAGCAATTGCTGCTGTCTAAAAATATATGCTTTTGAATGCATGCTCATGACAATCCCCGGATTAAAAAAAATCCCATACAGAGGGGTGTATGGGACAAAACTAAGGAAGCTTACATGGAGTAACTTCATGGAAGATACTAGGCGCAGGCTGCCTGAATTACAACTATAATAATTTGTATCTTTTTGATTAAAATCACATAATTTTCACATCGTTTATGAGTTAAGAAATCATTAAAAATAAGGCTTATAAAATGAGTAAGATTTTAGCTAGATAAATGAACTTGCGTTCACGTGAGGACGATTTGCTAGTGATTTCTATCGGCAGCGGGATAAACTTAAAGTTGCGGAACAAATAATCCACCCATGCCCAACAGCTTCTTAGCCAGATAGATGAGTTATAAACCATGAAAAAACAGCATCTCCCTGAAAAAACCTGTATTCACTGCTTGCGCCTTTTTACTTGGCGCAAAAAATGGCAACGCTGCTGGGAGGAAGTCAGATACTGTTCTGAACGATGTAAACGTGAGTCCAAACTGCGTTCAAAACAAAGCGCTTAGAAACGTTTATACTGCCGCGCACAATAAGCCCGAATGACATCGGGGGAACGCAGTTGCAGATGTTTAGTTTTTCGGCCGGTGACTCGTTCACGCCACATTTTAAAACTTGATGCTTTCATATTTTTCCGCATCAAGCGAATCACTGCAGTTTCATTCAAGCCAAACTCACGCTGGATGGCTTCAAATGGGGTGCGATCTTCCCAGGCCATTTCAATGATCCTTGACAGATCTGCTCCCACATATTCAATTACTTGACGCACCACATACCTCTGTTTACTTTCATTTTTAAAATAAAAATTGAGCGATAAAATTTAACGCTATCTCTCTCTGTCTGGGTCAGATCAAGCTGACCAAACTCATCTTAAAAAAACGAAGATGAAGATTTTGTGATTTTTTGCGTGGATTGTATTTTGTTGCTGTCCTATCGGGCCTTCGATCTCAGCGTGTGGTCCAAATACCTGCTACCAAAGCCTATGCCTGGGATTGTTGTTAATGACATCGCCTAGATCAGACGGTATGCTGATGCTAAAAACACCTTGGGGAAATTGTGCTCGAAATTATTGCCCAGCTCTGCGGCGGTATTGGTCTATTCTTGTTGACATACTCCCACCACTTTCGCTTTACCTCAAGTGGGGGATTCTAAAAGCAAAAGCTCTTAGGCGACTTCCTCACGGATTTCGCTTGCTTTCTGCTTCGCAGGGCGACCTTTACCGCATCGACCCTCCACAGACAAAACGGTATGTCCTACCGCTAAAATGTTGCGAGAAGCGTTAATATCTGCATTCGCAACATATCCACACGAAACACACTCAAACTTTGCCTGAGTGAGCCTATTTTCCTTTGCAATGTGACCGCATGAGCTACAAGTCTGACTTGTATATCTAGGGTCAATTTTAACGAGTAAACCACCTCGCCATTGCTGTTTGTACCCCAACATGCCAACAAGCATTGACCAACCTTGATCTAGGATTGACTTGTTCAAGCCTGACTTGGCTTTCACATTCTTTCCTTTTTTCTCGATTGAGCCTTGTGCTGATTTCGACATATTGGCTACCTTTAAGTCCTCAACTACGATCATTGCGTGTTTTTTGCTGAGAGTTGTGGTGACTTTATGCAAGTAGTCATGCCGAATATTGGCAATATGATGGTGCAGTTTATTGATCTTTAAATTGAGCTTTTTCCAATTTTGGCTGAACTTGGTTTTCTTTCTCAACTTGCGTTGGAATTTGGCTATTTTTACCTGATTGGCTTTAAAACTATTGATCGGGTCGAATACCTGACCACTAGACGCTGTAATTAACTTTTTAACACCTAAATCAATGCCAATCGCTGATTTCGATGGATGGATTGGTGCGTCTATTGTGTTTTCAACACCAAAAGAGATATACCACTTACCAACATGCTTTGAGATTGTGACGTTCTTAATCTCGCCTAAAATATCTTGTGATTTTCTGAATTTCACAACGCCAATGTCATTAGGCAACTTAACCTGATTACCTTTAACCCAACAATATCTGCCAAATTGAACAATACGGATTGAATCATAACCATCAGATTTCTTTTTAAATCTTGGCATGAGTGGTCTAAGCTGAATTTCACTGCCATCGGTCAATTTAAAGAATTTTGGCTTCTTCGCTTTGAATGGTTTTTGCTTTAACTTGGCTTGTTCTTTTTTATCAAAAAATTTAGCCCAAGCATCACCAAGATCACGGACTTTTTGTTGAAGTGAAACGCCATTCGAGCTGTTTTCTAAAAAAGCACATTCAGGTTTTTTGCGTAATTCAGGAATTTTATTGACTAAATTAACTTTGTTGATTCGCTCATTTCTAGCAAGCATCTCAAATGATACAGCTAAAATTTGATTCCAAACAAAACGTGCAGAGCCAAGCAACTTGTTTAAAACAAGCTCCTGCTCTGCATTAGGCTCAAGCCTAAATTTGTACGCTTTGTTGATCTTCATTTCGCATTAAAGCTATTTAGATACAGAAACTTAATGCAAATTATTCTATCATATTGCACTGAAAAAACACCAAAAAAATTCGTGAAATTCACCTCCACCCTGACTGTCGGGTGGAGTCCTCTTTCACACTAAAGATAGGGTATTTTCACTTGAGAATAAGAAGCGATAGAAATGGCTTTTGATTGGGATCCTCTCAACATTGGGTCTGTAACCAATTTACAATATTGATAATCTCTTGATTTGAATTATTTTTCCTAACGATTGCATAGAAGTCAAAGTTGCAATAGGTAAATTCAAACGGCGCAATAATTCTGCCACTTAATATTTCCTTTTCTACCAAAATCTGGGGCGCTATAGCAATCCCCAATCCTGAAACAGCCGCCTCTATCATTAAATTGAGACGATCAAAATATCGATCATTCGATTTAGTCTCAAGGTTTAGATGGGATCGTTCAAACCAGATCTGCCAGGCATTCTTATTGGAATAAGTGTGAAGTAATGGGTGCTCAAAAAGATCATGAATACTAGTGAGAGCATAGCTTTCACCTTTACAAACTGGTCCCATGTTGTCCGGAAATAAAAGAAATTTATCCAAAAACTTAGGCAGCATTTCATCTACATTCAAACTATTGATAAAAATATCAATTTTTTCTTTTTCCAGTAGCTTTAGGTCGTTACAGGTCATCAATTTAATAGAGATATTAGGATAAAGGCTCTCTAGTTTTTCCAGTCGTGGAATTAACCAGTTCGCCATAAAGCTATGAGAGGCACCGATTACGATTTCTACTTCTGACGCTTTGTGAGTTAATTCAAATACACATTCTTCCAGCTCATTGAAGAAGTGAGTACAAAGACGGGATAAGTCTTCTGCATCCTGAGTGAGAGTAATCGTTGATGAATGCCGAATAAATAATTTTTTATCCAACCATTCTTCGAGCTGTTTGATTTGATGGCTGATTGCACTATGAGTGACACACAGTTCTTCCGCAGCCAAGCTGAAGCTTTGATGTCTAGCGACCGCTTCAAATGCTTTAAGTGAATTTAAAGGCGGTAAGGTTCTACGTTTCATGCTGTAAATTTTTCTAACATCATAAATCAAAAATATATCAATTATCAGGAAAATGGAAATCTTTTAAGATCCAATCAATGTTGAAATTTTAAGAGAAAGACAATGACAACTCCTTATATCGGTCAGGGTCCTGATCAAGGTGGTTTTTTCGGTAAATTTGGTGGCTGCTATATGCCTGAAAGCCTGATGCCAGCTCTACAAGATTTAGAACAAGCCTTTAATACCATACGGAATCAACCTGAATTTTGGGCTGAATATCGACAGATTTTAACCGACTTCGTGGGTCGCCCTAGCCCGCTATTCTATGCAAAAAATCTAACTTCCTACGCAGGGGGAGCCAAAATATATCTCAAGCGAGAAGATTTGAACCATACCGGCGCCCATAAGATCAATAACTGTGTGGGGCAAATATTATTGGCTAAATTCATGGGTAAAACCAGAATCATTGCTGAAACAGGTGCAGGACAGCATGGTGTTGCCACAGCAATCGTCTGTGCACTCTTTAAGATGAAATGCACGATCTATATGGGTAAAACAGATATTCAACGTCAGCAACCGAATGTTGAACGTATGAAATTACTTGGTGCTGAAGTACAAGGCGTAAAAAAAGGCCGTGGAACCCTGAAAGATGCTATGAATGAAGCCTTACGTGACTGGATCAGTCATGTCGACACGACTTACTATCTGCTAGGAACTGGTGCTGGCCCGCATCCCTACCCGACTATTGTGAGAGAGTTCCAGAAAATTATTGGCATCGAAGCCAGAAACCAGATTCTTCTTAAAGAAAATAAACTCCCAGATGCTTTGGTTGCTTGTGTCGGTGGGGGTTCCAATGCATTAGGACTCATGCACCCCTTTCTAGAGGATACCAATGTCAAAATGTTTGGAATTGAAGCTGGCGGGAAAGGCACTGATAGTCATGAACATGCTGCCTCGATTTCCAAAGGTCGAGTCGGCGTCTTGCATGGTAATTTGACTTACTTACTGCAAGATTCAGACGGGCAAATTCTAGAGGGACATTCCATATCCGCAGGACTGGATTACCCTGGGGTTGGCCCTGAGCATTGCATCCTGTTTGAAACAAGCCGCGTGACTTATGCAGCAGTCAAAGATGAAGAGGCTGTACATGCCTTTCAACTACTGAGCCAGCAAGAGGGCATTATCCCAGCGCTGGAAAGTTCTCATGCTATTGCCTATGCCATCAAACTTGCGAAAGAAATGCATCCGGAACAGACAATTATCATCAATTTAAGCGGTCGAGGTGACAAAGACTTAGACACAGTCAAAAAGTATCTTGCAGGAGCACGCGCATGAACCGTTTAGATCAAAAACTAATGCAATTAAAACAGGAAAATCGCAGTGGTTTAGTCTGTTATTTTACTGCCGGAGATCCTGATTTTAATGAAAGTTATCGTCTATTTAGTCAATTGGGTCAAGCTGGAGCTGATATCATCGAAGTGGGCATCCCATTTTCTGATCCTGTGGCAGATGGAGAGACCATCCAGGCTGCTCATGTTAGAGCACTCGCTTCTGGTCAGACCGTGCATCGAACCATTGAGCTCGTGAAAGCTATCCGTTTACAGGATGAAACCACCCCGATTATTTTAATGACCTATTTAAACCCGATCATACAATATGGTTTCGAGAAGCTGGTTGCGGATACCGAAAATTTGATTGAGGGGATTCTGATCCTAGATGCCCCTTATGAATATCGGGAAAAATTTAAACAGATATTAAATGAAAAAAATATGCATTTAATTGCAATGAGCGCACCCACTACTCCAGTTGAGCGATTGAAACAAATCTCAGCCAGTGCGACAGGATTTTTATATCATGTTGCGGAAAATGGTCTCACCGGCGGTACTTTAAATCTGACCAATCTTGAAAAAAAGATTGCTGAAATCAAACCAATTTTTAATATCCCGATTGCTATTGGCTTTGGGATTAAAGATGAAAGTCATGTGAAAGCCTTAGCCAATAAAGTTGATCTGGTGGTGATCGGTTCGGCACTGGTGGATACCTTTTTTAAGCAAGGTGTAGACGCCACATTAGAAAAAGTTAAAATTTTTTCACAAATTCTGAAAGAGAAATCTTAGTTTTTCTTTATGATCCTTAATAGAGAATTTATGGCATAAGGTTTTCACCTTCTTATGCTATATTCCATAGTTTACCTCCTCTCCCCCTTAAAAGAGGAAGAGAAAGTAAAATAAATTAAAGAAAGCTTGGCAAACCTTTAGCAGGATCTGTTTCACGTGCCGCTTGAGCATCTGCTACAGTCATACCTAAGGCCTTAGCAACGCCTTGCCCATAAGCTGGATCGCAAGCATAACAGTTGCGGATATGACGGTATTTGATGAAATCTAGCGCATCACCCATCGCTGCGGCCGTGTTATTAAACAGGGCCTGTTTCTGCTCATCATTCATCAAATTGAACAGGGCACGTGGCTGGCTGAAGTAATCATTGTCATCTTCACGGAAGTCCCAGAAATCAGCATCACCGGTAATCTTTAATGCTGGTTCTTTAAACTGAGGTTGTTCCTGCCACTGGTTAAAACTGTTCGGTTCATAATGTGGCAATGAACCATAGTTGCCATCCATGCGGCCCTGACCATCACGACGATTAGAGTTTACAGGGCAGCGTGCAGCATTGACCGGAACCTGTGAATGATTTACACCAACACGGTAACGCGCTGCGTCGGCATAGTTCACTAAACGTGCCTGTAACATACGGTCCGGTGAGTAGCTGATGCCCGGTACAAGATTACTAGGTGCAAAGGCTGCCTGTTCTACATCCTGGAAATAGTTTTCCGGATTGCGGTTCAGCTCAAATTCACCGACTTCAATCAGTGGATAATCGCCCTTCGGCCAGACTTTGGTCAGGTCAAATGGATGATAAGGCACTGTTTCGGCTTCCAGTTCTGGCATGACTTGAGCGTACATTTTCCATTTTGGATAGTCGCTACGTTCGATGGCATCAAACAGGTCGGTCTGGCTGCTTTCACGGTCTTTGGCAATCAAGTCTGCTGCTTCAGCATCGGTCAGGTTCTGGATGCCTTGCTGGGTACGCATATGGAATTTCACCCAGAAGCGTTCATTTTGGGCATTGATAAAACTGAAGGTATGGCTGCCAAAACCATGCATATGACGGTAGCCAGCAGGAATACCGCGATCCGACATGACAATGGTCACCTGATGCAAGGCTTCAGGCAATAATGTCCAGAAATCCCAGTTATTGGTGGCACTGCGCTTGTTGGTTTTCGGGTCACGTTTGACTGCTTTATTCAGGTCAGGGAACTTGCGGGCATCCCGCAGGAAAAATACCGGAGTATTGTTGCCAACTAGATCCCAGTTGCCTTCTTCAGTATAGAATTTCAGGGCAAAACCGCGAATATCACGTTCTGCATCGGCCGCACCACGTTCACCCGCCACCGTTGAGAAACGCGCAAACATTTCGGTTTTTTTGCCGACTTCAGAGAAAATTTTAGCGCGGCTATATTGGGTAATATCATTGGTCACGGTAAAGGTACCGAAAGCACCTGAACCTTTGGCATGCATACGACGCTCTGGAATCACTTCACGGACAAAGTTGGCCAGTTTTTCATTCAGCCATAAATCCTGGGCAAGTAAAGGTCCACGCGCACCTGCCGTCATACTGTTCTGATTGTCGACCACAGGGGCACCAGCTTCAGTAGTCAGGTGGGTAACAGGACATTTTTTAGGGTCTTGACTCATACTATTAACTCCCGTTTCTTTTCATTTAAATTGCCGAGAGAAACTTAAGATCTCCATATTCTAGTTTACGCTTAACTAGCGTATTAAAATATTAAACTAAAGAGTGTCTACAAAATCGGTGGCTATTCAGTACATGGTGCCATGGGATTCTTGGTCAACAGTAGCCCAAATTTATTGATAGCACTGAAAGCATTTCAGGAATTTATTCCCACCCGTATCAGCTTTGCACGTTTAAATCTTGAATACACCGAACATTCAGTCAATATATCACTGTATTTTGATTTTCAACTGTCTGAACAGGTACATCGTCTATTGGCTGAAACCTGTGCCGTGATTTTATTTGAGTGTGCTGAATTTATTGTTGGACGCCCTCTCCATGACGCTCAAATCTGTTTTGCGCACGCAGAACCCGACTATCACCAAGCCTATGCGCAGTATTTATCGGGCGCTTATTCTTTTTCCGCACCTGCAATCAAAGCCACCTTTCCTTTCAGTCTATGTCACATTCCGAATGCCTCGGCCAATCAAGACAGTTATTTACTCGCGATGCAACAATGCGAAAGCATGCTACAGCAGCTCAAACCGGGCAAGCAAAGCTATGTGTATATGATAAAAAAAATGATGCTGTCGAGTTCGCTACATGAACTGAGTGAAGACCAAATTGCAGCGGCATTGTTTATGAGTAAACGGACATTGGCACGTCAACTTGCCGCAGATGGCACAAGCTTTAGGGAGATTCGAGATGCAATTTTGTCGGAGCAAGCACGTCGTTATTTAACAGACAGTACTTTATCTGTCGATGCGATTGCAACGCTATTAAACTATCATGACAGTTCTAACTTTAGACGCGCATTTAAGCGTTGGTTTAACGTTACACCGAGCCAATATCGTAATCAATATAGTTAAACTTTGGGTAAAGTTCATTGCATAAGCAGGTGAAATATTTTTTATCATTCAAAATTGACCTGATTGAAGATTAATTTTTTTCTGTATTCATGACCATCCCTGATCGGACGGCTAAACATCATGTCGTTCGAATAAGACCTTTAAATCAGCCATTTGTTATAATTTCGATATTCAATGAATGGCAAAATTAAATGGATCATTTGCAGAAGTTACAGATATATGTGCGTGTGGTTGAAACCCAAAGCTTTACTCACACTGCTGAGACATTGGGTGTGCATCGTCCACTGATTTCCAAAGCCATCAAACAGCTTGAACATGAATTGGGGGTGAGATTACTCAATAGAACCACCCGTAAAGTCAGCATGACTTTAGAAGGTGAAGCTTTCTATCACAAAGCATTGCAACTCCTTAAAGACTTCGATGCTATTTTTAATAGCTTTCAGCCAAATCTACAGACTCAAAATATATCGGGTAAACTGCGCATCAACGTACCCATCACCATTGCCAAAGCCATTCTGATTCCTCATTTGGCAGAGTTTAAACAACAATATCCAAATATCGAGTTGATTCTAGAATCCTCTGATTCCTTAGTGGATCTCATTGATCAAGGTGTCGATTTTGCAATTCGACTCGGCTACTTAGATGACTCAACCCTCATTGCAAAATCACTTGGACAAGTTGAAATGATCACTTGTGCTGCCCCTTCTTATTTAAAAAAATATGGCACACCGCATACCTTAGATGATCTAAAACACCATCAAGCCATCAATTATTTTAGCGGTAAACAACGTAAGGTTATGAATTGGCAATTTATTGTGAATCAGAAACTTGAAGAATATAAATTGGATTCAAGTATTTTAGTCAATGATTCAGAATCATTTTTAAGCGCAGCCTTACATGGTTTGGGCTTAATTCAAGGGGTTCGTCATGCAATACAGCCGTATCTCGAGAATGGCCAACTCATTGAAGTGTTATCAACTTATCAAAATATGCCTAAACCTATTTCTTTGCTCTACACTCACCGTGAACATTTACCTGCACGTATGCAAGTCTTTATAGATTGGATTGAAAGGATATTTGCAAGAGATTGTGATAAAAAATAGAACCAATCTATAAATAGATTGTTTATTTATCTGATCTGTTTGAACCACTATGCTAATTCCATCTGTTAAACATATGGAAAAGAAACATGTCTAAAACTGTGGTGATGCGTGCTATCGGTGGTGCTGAGGTCCTACAAATTGAAGATCTAGAAATTCCTGCTCCCAAAGCACGTGAAGTACAAATGGCAGTCCATGCGATCGGCTTAAATCGGGCTGAAATCATGTACCGTACCGGTAATTATGTGATTGAACCCACTTTTCCTTCTGTACTTGGCTATGAAGCCGCAGGTATCGTTACAGCGATTGGCGAAGGTGTTTCAGAGTTTAGTATTGGCGATGCAGTGAGTGTCATTCCATCTTTTGGTTTTGATGAATATGGTACATACGCAGAACTCATCAATCTGCCAGTCCATGCTGTTGTAAAACATCCTAAAGATTTGACATTCCAACAAGCGGCTGCAAGCTGGATGATGTTTGTGACGGCTTATGGTGCATTAGTACATTTTGGCAACTTACAGAAAGACCAATATGTTGTTATTGGTGCTGCATCTAGCAGTGTTGGCGTGGCAGCAATTCAAATTACTAATATGTTAGGCGCTACCCCAATCGCATTCACTCGTACTAGTGCTAAAAAGCAGCAACTGATAGATCTAGGGGCTAAATATGTGATCGCTACTGAGGAGCAAGATTTAGTAAATGAATTGAATCGTATTACCAATCACCAGGGGGTAAATATGGTGTTTGATCCTGTAGGTGGTCCAGCTGTAGGTAAAATCATGCAAGCTATGGCTAAACAAGGCACATTCTTCCAATATGGTGCGCTTGATACACGTGATATCCAAATGAGTGTTATGGATGTTTTAGGCAAACATTTAACATTACGTGGTTATGAGCTCTTTGAAATTACCACTGATTCCAATGCGCTAGAACAGGCAAAACAATTTGTTTATCGTGGTTTGGAGTCAGGTCAGTTATCACCTTTAATTGACCAAGTCTTTAATTTTGAGAATATCCAAGAAGCTCATAAATACATGGAAACAAATGCCCAAATCGGCAAGATCGTAGTTAACGTTCAGTAATTTAGATGCCCTATACTGCCATCTATAGGGCATTTTAGTTCCAATACAATATTTTTGGTTAGCCGAGTTTCATCATAGATCTGACCACACTCGATGCCGTGATCGGGTTATTTAATGCTGTTTTACTAGAGCATTAAATAACTCAAATCACGGATAATTAGTTTCAGCGGGCATTTACTTTACTAGTTTTCTGTCAATAGATCATGGTTAATATATTAAAAAACTAAGGCTCTTATAAATCGTATAAAATAAATAATACAGAATATAAGTAGTTTACTTTACAATATTTCAGTCTTAATAATGCTTGAATCTAATTTTATATATTTACTAATATATTCTAATTAAAACTTGGATTTCATAACCATTAACTATACAGTACAACTATCAATAAAATCTCCCCACCATTGCATCATTTCCACGCGCTGATTGAAATATTCTGCATGATTATAACTTGCACGGGTTTTATTTTTATCAGTATGAGATAGCTGTGCTTCAATCCAATTTGATTGAAATAAACCAGATTCATTTAATATGGTACTAAATGTTGAGCGTAAACCATGAGATGATAGTTCATTTTTAGTATATCCCATTTTTCTAATAATCAAGTTCAGGGTATTAAAATGAATAGGTTTATGATTATTACGGGGGCTAGAAAATACATATTTTTCGCCATGAGACCAAGCGAGTGCTGATTTCACAACTTCAAGTGCTTGATCAGATAGTGGAACTAAAAAGTCAGGAATATCATGACCTAAAATAACTTTTCTTCTATATTGTTTAATATGTAAGGCCGGTATTTTCCATATTCTTTTATCCAGATCGAAGTGATGTGGTTCAGAAAGCAGTAATTCTCCACCACGTACGCCTGTATATAACTTAAATAATAGGGCTTTTTTAATGATAGGATCTGTATTAATCTGATTCAATCTAGCTAAGAAATTAGATAGTTCATCTGAGTTCAAATGAGGATAATTTTTCTTAATCTTATTATTAACTAATATTTTATGAAGCCCATTTGCAATATTATATTCACAATACCCCATTGCTACAGCATAATCATAAATCTGATTTAAATAACTGTAAGCTTTCTTTACAGGTTCTTTTACATTTCTAGATTCTATATTTTTAATAACCTTAACCAGATCATATCTTTTAACTTCAATAAATGGCGTTAGTCCAATATTTGGATAAATATCCTGATCTAAACATTTTTTTGCAAGCTGAATTACACCGCATCGTGGTTCATCTTCAAAGGAATTTTTAATTTTAAATTCTAACCACTCTTCACAAATATCCTGAAAAGTTTTGATGTCTTTTTTATGCAGCAGTTTATTTTGATAATCATTAAATTTATATTCATCCCGGACTGATCTGGCCTCTTTCAAGGACATTACAGGATATTCGCCCAACTTCATGCGAGGACGTTTATTTGTCCCTACAAGTGAATAGCGGTAACTCCAAGATTTACGTCCATTTGGTTCTATCTTTAAACTTAAGCCGTCATCATCTGCCAGAAAATAGACTTTTTCCTTTGGTTTAGCCTGGCGTACCTTAATTTCCGTAAGACTCATGAATATTTAACCTAACCACAAATGACACTGCGCAATTCAATTATAGCAAATTTAAGCAATTTTCATATGATGCGTATCATACGCATCATATATTTTTATAAGTTATTGTTAAATCTGTTTTATATTTAGAGTGATTGCTTTTTAGTAACCATTTAATTAACCATTGATTCTACAAGTTAAATAAAAAAACCGGCTTAAAGCCGGTTTTTTATCTTAAATATTCAGATCATGATTTCTTCACATCAAAACGGTCTGCATTCATCACTTTTGTCCAAACACAAACAATGAACCGTACCGGGTTTGTCGGAGACTCAATATTCTGAGAGACTATTCCGATGAAAAAACCAACCTATACCCTCGAAATTAGAGAAAGAGCGGTTCAATTACTAATTGAATCTGAAAAAGATTATCCTTCTACTTGGGCTGCAATCACAGCAATTGCGCCTAAGATTGGTTGTACTCCTGAAACACTTCGTGCCTGGCATCAAAAGCATTTAGATCAGCAAAATCCTATTAAAGTACAACAGATATCTGATCAAGAAAAAATGAAGCAAATGGAACGTGAAATTAAAGAATTAAAGCGTGCCAATGAAATTCTACGTAAAGCAGCCGCTTTTTTCGCCCAGGCGGAGCTCGACCGCCCACACAAATAATGGTGGATTTCATCCATAACAATAAAGACTTATATGGTGTTGATGCGATTTGTAGGATTTTACCGATCGCAGCTTCAACCTATTACCGAACTTTAGATCTCGCTGACAAGAGATGGCTCCGTAAATTTGAACAACACCTATAAGTGATAAAATTGCTGGTTCAGTTATTTGGGGTAACTGTTCTAATAACCAGTCTGGTAATTTTTTTAATTCAGTCGGTTGCATTTTTAGTTATCCTATTTTTAATAATTTCAACTTGTTACATACGTTACACAACATAATTTATGCAAGTTCAGTATAAGGAACCCGGCGCAAGTACAAAGATTTTTGACATAAACTGATCACACTTATATTCATCACAAGACATAAAAAAGAGCGCACGGAGCGCTCTTGATGCGAGCTTTTAAAGCTCAGCTGAACTTTTCGGGACTTCATACCGGATATAAGACGCAAATGTCAGGTAATTAATCCCCTGAAATAAAATATCAATCGCCAGAAACAGGCCCAGGACCCAAAACGGTGCATCTGGGGATTGCAAAATCACAATCCCTGCCAGCAGGGTCAAGATGCCTGAAAATAAAGTCCAGCCCCATCCACCCAGAGCGCGAAACAAAAGGCTATTCAAGATCCGGATGATACCTGCAATAATTAGAATAATCGCCAGAATATGGGTCAGGACCACCGCGGTCTGTAGCGGTGTACTGAACGCATAATATCCGGCAAGCAAGTATAAAAGACCGAATAAGGCCCAGAACCAGCGAAAACCGCCATGAAAAATTTTAAATGCAGCAACAAAATGCAGAATCCCGCCGATCATCATCAGTACGCCAAACATGAATACCACGGACAAGGTTGCAAAGGGTAAAGTCGCTAGCAAGACCAGACCAAAAATCACTAGTAAAATGCCCAGCCCCAGATACCATTTTCGCTTTTGATGCAACTGACTACGTACCAAGTCATTGCCTACTGTTTTCATCTTTTCTTCTCAAGTGATGTCTTATTTGACTGATCATACTTTAAAACTTGATTGGCTTTAGAAGAATCTTACGTTTCCTCTTGCATAAAAAAATAAAATTATGTTTTAGTAGCCGATTAACATCGATATAAAGAGGTGGTCCCACTTGTTTGAACAACTAAAAGCTTATTTATAAGTGATATTCTGCTCTAGTTAAGCTACCTTATTTTGTTGTGGTAGCTGGTCATAGTAAAACTCATCTGGAGTCATTTTGTCCAGACTCGAATGAGGTCGTTTCAAATTATAAAATTCAAAATATGCACTCAATTGCTTTTTCGCATCGGTGACACTGCTATAAGCTTTGAGATACACCTCTTCATATTTAACGCTTCTCCATAACCGTTCAACCATCACATTATCAATCCATCGACCTTTACCATCCATACTGATTTGAATGCCATTTGATTTCAATACATCAATAAATGCATCACTGGTGAACTGACTGCCCTGGTCTGTATTAAATATTTCAGGTGATCCATATTTTTCAATCGCTTCATTTAAAGCCGAAATACAAAAATCCACCTCCATACTAATCGATACCCTATGCGCAAGTACCTTGCGGCTATGCCAATCGGCTTTGTTGCACAAACCTATCTGTAAAGGCTTTTTCAGCGATATAATTTCCAAATGAATAAGCCTACACAGAAAATCTACCGCACAACCAATTGGCCCGCATATAACCGAGCACTCATGAGTCGCGGAAATATTGCCATTTGGTTTGATCCTGCTACGCAATGGTATGCGCCATCAAAAGGCAAACAAGGGCGAAATCAAACCTACTCCGACGCAGCCATCCAATGCTGCTTAATGATTAAATCCTTATTCCGTTTGTCTTTACGTATGGTCACTGGCTTTGTGCAAAGTCTGATTAAACTTTGCGGCTGAGCAGCCCCGAATATCAGTGATATTCGTACAGTACGCTTTGTAGAAGACAAAAGCATATTGATATTGCAATCAGCTACCAAAAAAGTAGCGATGGGCTGCATCTACTCGTAGACTCTACAGGCATGAAGTTTCTAGGTGAGGGCAAATGGAAACGCAAGAAACATGGAGCTGAATATCGTCGCCAATGGCGTAAACTACATATTGGTATAGATGCCAAAACCCTACAAATACGCGCTATTCAGCTCACAACCAATAATGTCAGTGATTCACAGGTGCTTGGTGATTTACTTAATCAGATTCCACAAGATGAGCAGATTGACTCTGTTTATACCGATGGAGCTTATGACACCAAGCAATGCCGTCAGGTCATTGCAGATCGGCAAGCACATGTGGTGATTCCACCTAGAAAAAATGCGAAACCATGGAAAGATACAAAGAGTAGCTCGCTAGAGCGAAATGAATTACTTCGAACAGTTAAACGTTTAGGCAGGACATTATGGAAAAAATGGTCAGGCTATCATCGCCGCAGTTTGGTGGAAACCAAGATGCATTGCATCAAATTATTAGGCGATAAATTAATGGCAAGAAGCTTTCTTAGTCAGGTGAATGAAATTCATGCACGTGTAGCAGTCCTCAACAGATTTACGGAATTAGGTCGACCACTTACCCAAGTTACGCCTTAAATTTGGCTCAATTAGGGGCGCTTTGCATTTCAAATCTTTGTGCAACAAAGCCCTGCCGAATTTATGCTTTTTAAACAGAGCCAGTTCATGCTCGTATTTTTGAGTGAGAATAGAGAGATGTTGGTTGCATGCTTCCAGATGTTGAACTTTGCCATCTAATTGTTGATTGGTGACTTCCAGATGTTGAACTTTGGCATCTAATTGCTGATTTGATTGTGCCAAAGACTGATGCTGCATCGCCAATTGCCGGGTAAATTCCAGCAGTTGCTCATGGGTCAGTTGGTTTAAATCAGGCAGCGTTTTCATGACCGCAGTATGCCTGAGGTCATGAAGAGAATGAAATAGAACGTTTGGAGAATAGCAGAATGTACGAGCCTGGTTTAGAGCATCGTCACCACCTGCTGTCGTCCAATTCTCTGCCAGGGTAAACCCTGGATCAGTGCCTGCAACTGCTCTGGGCTGAGGGCTACGGTTTCACCCTGGTGAATCTGAGCCCAGTGAAATTTACCCTGTTCCAGCCGCCGGGCACACAGCCAGATGCCCAATCCATCATGCACCAGCACTTTCATGCGATGGCCACGCTTATTACAGAACAGGTAGGCGCAATGCAGTTTGATCGAGCCAAAGGCTCTCAGCACCTGAGCCATGGCAGTATCCATACCCGCACGCATGTCCATCGGCTGGGTAGAGAGCCAGATTTCATCGATATGGATCATGTTGCAAGTGCCTTGAGTAATTCTGCTAAAGCAGATATTTCTGATACTTGCCATTTCAAGCCAATTTCTGCTTTTGAGTGGGGTAAAGTAATTTGAACCGTTAACATGTCAGTAGGAGTAGGATCTAATGGTGCAGAGCAAGATAAGGCAATAAATGCAGGTTTATTCGGTAGTGGTGAGCGATCATTCCCTGGCTTACCATCAATTAAGCGAATCCATTTGGATACAAGATTTGTATTCAATCCATGTTGCAAAGCGACCGAAGCAATTGAAACGTTCGGTGCTTTAAGGCAAAGGATTTCTTTCTTTGCTTCGAGAGGTTCATGTTCATCAGGGTTGTTACGTCGTAAAGGCTGTACGGCCTTATTTGTCTCGGAGAGTGGTGGCAGTCCAAACAACAAACCCCATGACCATAACTTATGGGGCTTGTTGGCTATTTTGCTGCGTATTGTGTGGCTTTTTGTGATTAAGCCTTACATCGCTTCACGTTGTGCTTCATCTTCCAAATAGTTTTCTAAAGAATCATCTAGCGCATATAACCATGGCGTGTGATGTGGCTTAGCCATTTTTCCAGTCATTACTGAGCGATAGACTTTATCTCTAAAGCCCATAATGTTTTCTTTTTTATGCTTTTTCCATTGCATGAAAATATCATGCACTGCATCAATATTGAATGATGGATAGTCCGTCTGCGCAATCAGGCGTTTGATGTAGTCACCTTGGAAGCGGGCAGATTGTTCATCGTTCAATAGGCGCTGCTCTTTTTGATGTAAGGTCTGCGTATGGCTCTGCATTTCTGCCGTGCTTGGTAAAGCAATTTTGCCCAAAATCACATCACGGACAAACCATGCTTGCGCATCGAACATATTGAAGGTGTACCATTGATCTTGCATGCCCAAGTAGAACAAGCGAGGATTCTTTTCCCACACCACACCCTGATATAAACCCTGCGGATAAAGGCAGTTATGTGTTCTGAGGCGTAGGTTATCTTCAATAAATGGGAAGTGGTGCAAATAGCCTGTGCATAAAATAATGGCATCAATTTTGGCAGATGTTCCATCACTAAAATAAGCAGTATTTTCATCTACACGCAGTAATTGTGGCTTTTCAGACCAGTTTTTAGGCCATTTAAAGCCCATGGCTTTACTACGATAGCAACTGTAAATTTGCTTAGCACCGTATTTATAACATTGCGAACCAATGTCTTCGGCAGAGTAGCTGCTGCCAACCAATAACACAGACTTGCCTTTAAATTCCAGCGCATCACGGAAGTCGTGTGCGTGTAAAATGCGACCATGGAATTGATCAAAGCCTTCATAAACAGGAACGCGTGGGGTAGAGAAGTGTCCAGATGCAACGACAACATAATCAAATTGTTCTGAATAATGCTGTTGTTGTGCATAATCTTCGACATCTACCGTGAATTTTTGCGTTGTTTCATCATAGGCAATATGCTGAACGGCACTATTGAAACGAACTAAATCTTTGACCTGTGCTTTTTCTGCACGGCCTTTGATGTAATCCCACAGTACTGCACGTGGTGGATATGAAGCGATTGGTTTTTTGAAATGTTCATCAAAAGTATAATCGGCAAATTCTAGCGCTTCTTTGGGGCCATTTGACCATAAATAGCGGTACATACTGCCGTGGACAGGTTCCCCATGTTCATCTATACCAGTGCGCCAAGTATAGTTCCATAGCCCGCCCCAATCATTTTGTTTTTCGAAACATACAATTTCAGGAACTTGTAGACCTTTGGCCTTTGCTGACTGAAACGCTCTTAATTGGGCCATGCCACTTGGGCCAGCACCAATAATTGCAATTCGATCCATTGCTATCTCCATTAGTTTTGAGTTCTTAATTACCTCTCCAATTTTGAGTGTCACAATTTAGGATTTGAAATATAAGCATTATAAAGATAAGCAAATACAATCCTAAATTGAGCGATTAAAAATCTGTTCAAAATAGGATGTGAATTAAAAAAAAGAAAAAATAATAAAATGTGCTAAAGACAGTAAAAATTACCTAAGCAATTCATCTTTATAAAAAATACATTTTTTAAGAAAGCTGATCTTATCATAATTTCTGATTAATTGTGGCTTTGCTTAGTTATAAAAGTGAATTTAAAGTCATTCCATTAATATTTAAAATTTTATCATTTGGTATATGTTCTTGATTCTTATTAGGTTTTTCCTATAGATTCTAAAGAGAATTTTTTTAGATTTTTTCTTAAAATTTGTTTGAATTGAAGTGGTGGTGTTTCAAAAAGTATGCTGGGATTAAATGCAGCCATTATTGATGTGGAAGAAGGTTAAATCGAAAGCCTTAAAGTGGTTTTCTAACTTTTTCGAAAAATTACAGCTTCTCCTAAATCCACGCCTGAGCCGATGCCTGATTCTGCAATTATTACCTTCAATACCTACAGTAAAGAACTTACCAATCGATTGCTTATAATTTTAAAAGCAGTGACAAAACTGTCCCATAAATTACTCGAAATTCGCCTCCGACAAACCCGGTACGGTTCACCTAACTTTTTCAACTAACTACAAATGTGTCGCACTTGGGATTTGAATCTGCGTCGATAAAAATCATCTGCTACCACAGAGAATCTATAAATAATAGTGCGTAAGTCCTATAACTTTACTGAATGGCCTAATGTAATTTTAGAGCACACGCCAAAGTAAGGTCATGCCAGTCAAAATCCTGAACTTTAAATCAATGGTTTAGAAGCCGTGAAACATCATCTTAGCAACGATTAAAACAATTCTTAGATTTATATACGTGACACTAAAAAGCCAGTACATATTGAACTGGCTTTTTTCTCAATTTGTCTAACGTGCGTTATGTAAATTTTAGCAAATCTAAACTGGCAGCCTAACTTAAATAACTGATGTTACGCAATAAGTGTATTTTTGAGCATCTTCGCCACTACATTTTGCGGTCGATTTTTTTAAAATTTACAACATATAGAATGGATGCGTAACATCAGTTAAATAAACTGTCTCCGATATATTGGTCCCAAAATCCTTAAAGATCTGACTGCATATTTTCCCACTGTGGAACAGCATGCCCATCAGAGTGAAACAAAAAAATGAGATTTTATCTCCAAACCCTTTATTATTTTTAAGATCGTATATGATTTTAGAAATTTGAAAGAAACTCAAACTTTAAAATATTCGAATCATGGGGATACAATATGAAAATCAAGTTAATCACGCTGACATTAGCACTATCCGCAGCATCACTGGCAAACGCACATAATCATGAACAGTTAATCAGTAATGATTACCAACTGTTTAGTCCAGAAATCACCTCTAAAATCACTGAGCACAAACCTGTTTCATTAGATTTTATTGCTAGTGCAATTAGCACCCCAACTCAGGCGGTATTAAAAGAAAATTTAGGTGAGACTAAAAACGTCGTAGTGATTAGCGATGCGGAAACCTGGTATTACGGTGTTCAAATCACCGATCAGGAAAATCAAAAATGTTCTGTCTCTTTTATTTTCGACCGTGAAAATGGCAAGTTAAGTACATCGGCAGATCTGGTCAGCTTCCACCAATTAGAATGTGAATTAGCCGTTGCCCAAAAATTAGAAAAGAAAAATAACTAACTCCAAACCAGACATTAAAAAGCCCGCAAATGCAGGCTTTTTAATTCGTCCAAATTTTCCATATATCACCCTGCCAGAATCCGGTTTAATGACAATTAAATAGAATATTTGAACTCTTATTGGCACTGTTGCAAATAACCACGAATGGCTTTGTTGCACAAAGATTTGAAATGCAAAGCGCCCCTAATTGAGCCAAATTTAAGGCGTAACTTGGGTAAGTGGTCGACCTAATTCCGTAAATCTGTTGAGGACTGCTACACGTGCATGAATTTCATTCACCTGACTAAGAAAGCTTCTTGCCATTAATTTATTGCCTAATAATTTGATGCAATGCATCTTGGTTTCCACCAAACTGCGGCGATGATAGCCTGACCATTTTTTCCATAATGTCCTGCCTAAACGTTTAACTGTTCGAAGTAATTCATTTCGCTCTAGCGAGCTACTCTTTGTATCTTTCCATGGTTTCGCATTTTTTCTAGGTGGAATCACCACATGTGCTTGCCGATCTGCAATGACCTGACGGCATTGCTTGGTGTCATAAGCTCCATCGGTATAAACAGAGTCAATCTGCTCATCTTGTGGAATCTGATTAAGTAAATCACCAAGCACCTGTGAATCACTGACATTATTGGTCGTGAGCTGAATAGCGCGTATTTGTAGGGTTTTGGCATCTATACCAATATGTAGTTTACGCCATTGGCGACGATATTCAGCTCCATGTTTCTTGCGTTTCCATGCGCCCTCACCTAGAAACTTCATGCCTGTAGAGTCTACGAGTAGATGCAGCCCATCGCTACTTTTTTGGTAGCTGATTGCAATATCAATATGCTTTTGTCTTCTACAAAGCGTACTGTACGAATATCACTGATATTCGGGGCTGCTCAGCCGCAAAGTTTAATCAGACTTTGCACAAAGCCAGTGACCATACGTAAAGATAGACGGAATAAGGATTTAATCATTAAGCAGCATTGGATAGCTGCGTCGGAGTAGGTTTGATTTCGCCCTTGTTTGCCTTTTGATGGAGCATACCATTGCGTAGCAGGATCAAACCAAATGGCAATATTTCCGCGACTCATGAGTGCTCGGTTATATGCGGGCCAATTGGTTGTGCGGTAGATTTTGTGTGTAGGCTTCTTCATTTGAAAATTATATCGCTGAAAAAGCCTTTACAGATAGGTTTGTGCAACAAAGCCCCCATAAACTACTAAATTAAAACCCGCTTAATGTACCTTACTAATTATCTTTTAAAAATGCAGCTCTTCTATCCGACACGGTTTTCCGTATAAATAGCCTTGATAGGTGTGACACCCCATACTCTGCAATAACGCGCGCTGGGCTTCTGTTTCAACACCCTCAGCTATGACTTGCAGTTCCATTGAGTTGGCTAATGTTATAACTGCCTGAGCGATGGCCCTATCATTACTGCTATTGATAATATCTCGAACAAACCCTTGGTCAATTTTCAACTGATTTATAGGCAATTGTTTTAAGTAGGATAAGGATGAATAGCCTGTACCAAAATCATCGATTGAAAAAGTCACGCCGTGCTGCTGCAACTCTTTCATCTTAGCTTTAACATCAGGAATGTTATTTGCGAGCAACGTTTCCGTAATTTCCAGCTTTAGCAACTGTGGATTTGCACCTGAGGTTTTCAATGGATTTAAAACAGTCTGAACAAAATTATCTTTGCTAAATTGAACTACGCTTATGTTAACCGCAATGCTTAGGTGTTGTTTTTCGGATTCTAAAGACCATTTTGCCAGAGTGGCGCAAGCTTCCTCTAGCACCCACTCGCCAATCGGTACAATAAGACCTGTTTCCTCCGCTAATGGGATAAATTGCAGTGGCGACACCATGCCTTTTTCTGGGTGTATCCAGCGTAACAATACCTCAACACCAATACACTGCTTCAGGTGATTGACCTGTTTTTGATAGAAAAGTACAAATTGCTGGCTTTGTATTGCAGAGTATAAGTCGCTAATAATTGCTGCTCTTGAGCTTACTGCAACTTGCATTTGCGGGTCAAAAAACTGCACACCATTTCGGCCAGCATATTTAGCCTTGTACATAGCCATATCAGCTTGCTTTAACAAATCTTCTTTTGACAGATTTTCACTGTTAAAAAGTGTTACACCAATGCTTGCCGAACTATTGTAAGTTAGACCGTCAAGATTATATTCCCTTGTTAAATTACTCACGATTTTTTGTGCAAGTCTCTCAGCCTGGTTCGCTGCTAATGTTGGTTCATGACTTAAATCTGATGCCATAATAACAAACTCATCGCCGCCTAAACGCGCTACGGTATCACCTTGTCTCACTGAGTTGACAAGACGCTCAGCGACCTGACACAACAGCAAATCACCTTTATTATGACCAGCACTATCATTAAGGTTTTTAAAGTTATCTAAATCAAGAAAAAATAATGCTGAGAAGTTCCTTGTACGAACGCTATGATTTATAGCTCCCGTCAATCTGTCCAACAACAGACGTCGATTAGGTAGCAATGTTAATGGGTCATAAAATGCTAACTGGTGAATTTCATTTTCACGTTGTTTACGCTCAGTGATATCCCTGACAACACCGATAAAGTTAACTTCACCAGCCATTTGAACTTCAACTACACCAAGCTCGATTGGAAACATAGAACCATCTTTGCGCAAGGCCTCAAGCTCACGAATACGCCCAGTAATGTCACTGACACCACGTTCTATATAATTTGATAAGTAGCTATCGTGATGCTCTCGATGAGGTGACCCCATCAACATGCTAATATTTTTGCCAAGCGTTTCATCTTCCGTATAGCCGAAGATTTCCTGTGCGGCTTGGTTAAATGTCAGAATTTTACCACGACCATCAATAGTAATAATGCCATCAAGCAACCCTTCAACAACAGCTTCCATCTGCCTTGACTTATCACTAAGCGCTTTTTCTGCAATTATTTGGTCATTGATATCAAAGTGTGTACCCAATAACCATAGAGCTTTGCCATCATATGTCCTTGAAGAAATACGCCCTCTGGTGTTTATCCATTTCCATTCACCATTTTTGTGTTTCATACGAAGATTGGCTTCATATATGGGTATTAGGCCTGACATGTGCTTTTCAAGAATAGTTGCACAATAAGCCAGGTCATCAGGATGCGTTAGCCTTTCCCACGTGTATCTGTTTCCCGGTAATAACTCAGAAAGTGTGTAACCCAGTAATGCGGCCCATTCATCATTGATAATCAACTCGCCTGTTTGAATATTAAAATGCCATGTGCCTATATTGTTAGCGTCTATTACGGCCTTAAGTAAATTCTGACTGTTCCTTATGAGCTCTTCATCCTGTTTCTCTTTTGTAATATCTGTTTCAATTGCAATATAGCCGCTCAAACTACCACTTTCACTAAACAGCGGGTTACAAGCTATTCTCACCCAGTAGGAATTTTGCGCTTTTGAATAATTTACAACATCAACATTAAAGCCGTTCTGTTGAGCAAGCGCATCTCTCATTATTGCAACAGTGGCAGGATCAGTGTCGGGCCTTTGTAATAACTCCCCAGGCTTTTTACCCTGCATTTCTTCAATGCTATATCCTGTAAGAAAGGAGAAGGCTTCATTAATCCATATAATTCGACCTTTGACATCAGTTATTACCACACCATTGGTTGTCTGCCTTGCAACTTCAGAAAGGCGTCTTATTTCTGACTGCGCTTCAACTTGTGCAGAGGTATTACGAATGACCACTAATACTTCATTATCATCAATCTTTTTGTATCGGGCTTCGAACGATTGATTTGACTTTTCAAACGTGTAGTTATGATGAATCACATCGTTGTTACAAAAGGCTTGCTTGAGGCACTCTACGAGTTGATGACCTAGCTCATTGGGTAGTATCTCATGAACGGTACGCCCCAAAATCGCTTGTTGAGGTTTAAGTAAGTCAGGATGCTCTTTGCAAACCAAAAAACGAAAGTTTCGGTCAATAACAAATACCATATCAGGCAGTGTTGCCAGTATTGAGGTTGTTTTTGCCATGCCTTTTAAAAACTGCTCTTGAAGTCGAGCTTGATCTTCTTTGGCAATTTCATACTCAACCATGTCTGCAAATTCGCGCAGTTCTTGCTGCTCTTTTGCTGAAAAGTCTCTGGCCACGGAGTCAATGAGACATAGAGTGCCGATGGGTTGCCCACTTGTCTCTCGCAGCGGTGCACCCGCATAAAAACGAATATGCGGCGCGTGGGTTACTAAAGGATTTGACGAAAAGCGCTCATCTTTTGTTGCATCTGAAACAATTAAAATATCCTCATGCAATATCGCATGGCCACAAAATGAGATATCACGGCCTGTTTCACAAGCGTCAAGACCCACTTTAGATTTAAACCATTGCCGGTCACTATCCACCAAAGAGATAAGGCATATTGGCACTTTAAATACAGACGCTGCTAATCTTGTAATGCGGTCAAAGCGCTTCTCTGCTGGCGTATCCAGCAAATTAGTTCGCTGTAATGCAAGTAAACCAGCAGCTTCATCAACAGGGAATTCAGGTGCGTTCAAAACGTTACTCCAATAATTTGCTGCTTAATCGATTATTATCAATTGTACTGCAAGAATACACTGTTAAATGTTTTAGGCTTTCACTTGAAAGATTACCGCTTAAACCGTACTACCAGTTTATGAAGCTCATCAGCAATCTTGTTCAAATAAATAATCGTCTCTGAAAGCTGCATCGAGCTGTCATTACTTAAATCGGCAAGCGTTGAAATATTTACTATTTGCAGGTTAATGTCTTCAGTAACATGGGCTTGCTCTTCCACTGCTGCAGCCATTTGGGTCGACATAGAAGCGATTTGACCTATGGATTCTGAAATACCGCTTAACATTTTGCCGCTTTCAATAACATTAGAGAGTCCCTCTTCGGCATCAATAGCGCCTGCATCAGCGATTTTTACTGCATCACCTGCTCGATGAGTTAACTCGGTGACGATTGAGGTGGGCTGCATGGCACATGCACGTCGTAAATTTCATGAACTGCATGTGACCGGGAAAAGTCAGATCGCTGAACAGGCATTAGTGCTGATTCAGAAACTGTATGCCATAGAAGCAGAACTCAGGAAAAAGACCGATGGTACAGCAGAACATCGCCGCGAATATCGGCAAAAGCATAGTCAACCGGTGATGCAACAACTGTATGAATGGCTCAGCCAACATTATCTGACGGTGCCATCGAGTTCTCCAACTGCCAAGGCGATCAATTACAGCCTAAAACGTTGGCAGGCACTCTGCCGCTATCTGGATGATGGCAATTTGCCTATAGATAATAACTGGATTGAAGTGCGACACGAAGTCGCTTAATGAAGTTGTTCCCCCTGCGGGAACCACCCGTGTCACCGGGTGAATCTAGAAGGCTGAATAAAGAGCGCCTTCGACAATGTAACGAGGCACCGCAAGGTGCGGGGTATCAATCGTGAGAGGCGTACCCTTCTGGCAGCCATAGCCGGACAAGGGCTAGATAATCGGTATGGTGAACACATGTGAATCTGCGTAACGATCGTTAAGTTGAACGAGCGGAAATGGCTGATACGCTCGAACCAAAACGGTAATGGAGGTGGAAATTGCGTCTTTCGATTACGCATTCGTGACCCATACGCCTCCCGGTCGATAGCAGGCACCTAAGCCGATGTACTTCAGTAAGCGGAACGTGGAAATCCCGTATTACTCCCATTGGGAAAGCAGTTTGCAAAAACTGCCCATGGTGATGCGGGCGAAGGAACGAGGAAAAAGCGAATGCCAGTCTGTAATGGGTTGGATAGAGGTTGAAACATTACCCCACGCGAAAGCGGGCTGACGTCCTTATGGTCTCTCATCACAAGAGAGTGTGTAGAACCCTTTTAATGGAGGGAGAGCAAATGAATGCAGCAGTATCAGCGTGTGCACCTTCCAGCACATCGTGGGACAGCATCGATTGGATTGCTGTACAGCGTCATGTCAGAGGGCTGCAAGCGCGTATTGTGAAGGCGGTACAAGACGGCAGGCATAACAAGGCGAAAGCTTTGCAATGGCTGCTGACTCACTCGTTTAGTGGCAAAGCATTGGCCGTCAAACGAGTGTCTGAAAACAAAGGCAAAAACACGGCTGGGGTCGACAAGGTGACTTGGAATACACCCAAGGCCAAGACCGGTGCGATGATGTCGTTGAAGAGGCGAGGTTACACGCCCCTTCCGCTTCGGAGAGTCCTTATTCCGAAGAAAAATGGCAAGATGAGACCTCTCGGGATACCCACGATGAAATGCCGGGCCATGCAGGCGCTCCATCTGCTGGCTTTGGAACCCATCGCGGAGACCATCGCTGATCGGAACTCTTATGGGTTCAGACCGCAACGCTCAACCGCGGATGCTGCAGCACAGTGCTTTGGTGTGCTGTCAAGAAAAGTAAGTGCGGAGTGGGTGCTAGAGGGTGACATTCAAGGCTGTTTCGACAATATCAGCCATGACTGGATGATCGCCAACCTCCCAATGGACAAGGTGATTCTACGGAAATGGCTCAAAGCCGGTTACGTCTACCAAAGCAAGCTGTTTCCCAGTCTTTCCGGAACACCGCAAGGAGGTATTATCTCCCCGGTGCTGGCCAACATGACCTTGGACGGACTGGAAACGATGCTGGCGAAGAGGTTCTCTAACGCCAAATGGACAGGCAAAAAGCTGCAACTGGTACGGTATGCGGATGATTTCATCATCACGGGGTATTCTAAAGTGAACCGTACCGGGTTTGTCGGAGACCAAGCTTTCTGAGAGAATGTCCCGATGAAAAAAGTAAAATATACCCCTGAAATCAGAGAAAGAGCGGTTCAATTATTGATTGAATCCGAGAAAGATTATCCATCGAATTGGGCTGCGATCACCGCTATTGCTCCCTGAGCAGTATACTGCGCAAGGGTTGTACTCCTGAAACACTACGTGTTTGGTATCAAAAATATTTAGATAAACAAAATCCAGTTAAAGTACAGCAGCTTTCAGACCAAGAACGTATCAAACAACTCGAACGCGAAAATAAAGAACTGCAACGCGCCAATGAAATTCTACGTAAAGCAGCCGCTTTTTTCGCCCAGGCGGAGCTCGACCGCCCACACAAATAATGGTGGATTTTATCCATAATAATAAAGAGCTGTACGGAGTCGAGGCGATTTGTAGAATTTTACCGATCGCACCTTCAACCTATTAC